>JAKBCO010000020.1 GCA_021807785.1 Pseudomonadota bacterium | reverse complement strand
CCCGCGCCAGCCTGGGAGTGCAGGATTTCGACGAACGAGTGCAGGCGGCGGTCAACCGCCACCAATCCTTCGCCGTCACCGAGGCGGCAGCGATCCGGCTGCGCGCGCGGGGGATCGGCGCGATCAATCTCGATCTGATCTATGGCCTGCCCCACCAGACCGTGGCGTCGGTGCGCGCCACCGTGGCCAGGGCCCTGACCCTGGCTCCAGCGCGGGTCGCGGTGTTCGGCTACGCCCATGTCCCATGGATGAAGCGCCATCAGACCTTGCTGCCGACCGATGCCTTGCCGGGGCCCGAGGCGCGGTTCGCCCAACGCGAGGCCGCGGAGGCCACCATTCTTGCCGCCGGCTATGTCGCGGTCGGGCTGGACCACTACGCGCTTCCCGCCGACCCGCTGGCGCGGGCCGCGTCCGCCGGCACGATACGGCGCAATTTCCAGGGTTACACCACCGACATCGCGCCGGCCCTGCTCGGTCTCGGTGCGTCCTCGATCGGCGCATTGCCGCAAGGCTATGTGCAGAACCTGCCCGCGGTCCCGGCTTGGCGGGATGCGGTCCGTGCCGGCCGCCTGCCGGTCGCGCGCGGGGTGGCCCTGTCGGCGGAGGACCGACTGCGGCGCGCGGTCATCGAGACCGTCATGTGCCAGGGGGCGGCGGATCTCGCCGCCATCACCGCCGGTCATGGCCTGGGGCCGGAGGCGTTGGCGGGCGCCGCACCGGCGCTCGCCCAACAGGCGCATGACGGGCTGATCCGTTGGGACGGGACCCGGCTGGAAGTGACCCCCCGCGGCCGGCCATTCACCCGTGCCGTCGCCGCCTGTTTCGACACCTACCTGACGGCGGGAGCGGGCGCGGCACGCCACGCCGCCGCCGTCTGATCGCCTCCCGGGAGACCCCGCTGATGCACGATCTCGCTGCCGGTGCTCATATCCGCCAGGCACTGCTGCGCGCCCGCCGGCAGGATTCGCCTTTCCGCCATTGGCTGCCGCGCGACATCCTGCCGGCTACCTTATGGCCGGCAGTGCTGTCGCTGCCGTTCACCCCGCCCTCCACGGGCGAGACCGCCGGCCGGCGCGAAACCCGCAATGCCGAGCGTCAGTTTGTGACCGAAGCCGCGCGGGCCCGCCTCCCCGCCTGCACCGCCCTGGCCGAAGCGTTCCAGGACGAGGCCACCGTCACCCTGGTCGCCGATCTCACCGGCGAGAACCTGACCGGCGCATCTTTGCGCATCGAATACTGCCTCGACCAACCGGGATTCTGGCTTGAGCCGCATACGGATATCGGTGCCAAGCGATTCACGATGCTGATCTACCTCTCCCGTCATTCGGATGCCGAAACCTGGGGCACCGAGTTGATGGACGCCGCGGGCACCGTGCTCGGACGGGCGTCCGGCGCGTTCAACGCCGGCTTGGTGTTCGTGCCCGGGGCCGACACTTGGCACGGCTTCACCCCGCGCCCGCTCTCCGGCATCCGTCGCAGTCTGATCGTGAACTATGTCGGACCGGAATGGCGCGCCCGTCACGAGTTGGCCTATCCGGACGTGCCGGTGACGACGCTCAGCGCAAGATGATCTCTACCCGTCGGTTCTGCGGCTCCCGCACCCCGGGCGCGGTGGGCACCAGCGGGTGGGTTTCGCCAAAGGCGCGTATGACGATGCTGCCACGCGCGACCCCGTCACGAACCAGCTGCGCCGCCACCGCCTGAGCCCGTCGGGCTGAAAGCGCCTGGTTGTAAGCGGTGCCGCCCGACGCGTCGGTATAGCCGTTCACCCGGATGCGGGTCAGTTCCACACGATGGGAAGCGGAAGCCGCTTCGGCCACGATGGCGCGCGCCCGCGAGGTCAGTGCGATGCTGTTCCAATCGAAGAACACGAGATAGGATCTGACCGCCGCCGGGGCAGGCGCGGCGACGGGGGCGGGGGCGACGGGCGCAGCCACCGGGGGCGGCGCGACATCGAACGCATACCGCATGCCCACCAGGAACAGGTGATCGAAGCGTGGCCCGAATTTCAACGCCCCGCCGGATGGCGTGCCGGAAAACGCCTCCCCGGCGGTGATGTCGCGGAACCGGTACTCGGCCGTCACCGACAAGCCGGGCACGCCGGGAACCGGGAACGCGCTGCCCGCGATCGCCTGCCAGGCGAAGCCACCGGCGATGGCGCTGCTGGTCCAACGCGCGCCGCCGGAGGTAACCGCGGCACCCGAGAGCCGCGTCCACATATACCCGGCACCCAGCCCGAGATACGGAAACACATAGCGATTGCCGATATCCAGATCGAAGATCGCATTGGCCATGGCACCATAGGTCACCATGCGCCCGGTGGCGCTGCCTGTCAGAGGGGTGCGTGCCAGCGCGGCGATCCCCGTGCGGTCGTAGTCCCCCTCCAGTTCGAACCGCCAGCCATCCCCCAGCGCCCAGCCTGCCGCGCCGGACAGGGCGAGGCCGCCGTTCTGTTCATAGCGCAATCGTCCGGTGCCGAAGCCGGCCGCCGGCGGTGTCGCAGCAGTGTTCTGCGGGAGGTCGTAGCCTGCTCCGAGCGAGACATAGGGGCCGGAGATCGGCTGCGCCTGGGCCGCACGTAGCCCGCCGCCGACGAGCAACATGGCGACCGCAACCCACCACCGAACCGCCTTCTGCATTGGTCAGCCTTCCTCGGAAAAACAGAGGATCAATGGCCTGCGCGCCATCGCGGCGCAAGGGTCGCGCGATGCAAAACGGGGCGCCCGAAGGCGCCCCGCTGCCGAGCTCGCAGATCGGCGAGACGACTCAGTGGATGATGATCTCGACCCGGCGATTCTGCGGCTCCCGCACGCCCGGGCCTGTCGGCACCAGCGGGTGGGTTTCGCCGAACCCCTTGATGACAATCGCGTTCTTCGGCACTCCATCGAGCACCAGCGCGTGGGCCACCGCATCGGCCCGGCGGATCGACAGCCCCATGTTGTACTTCGGCGTGCCCGAGGTGTCCGTGTAGCCGTTCACCGCGATGGCGGTGTACTGGACATGGGTGGAGGCCGCCGCGGCTTCGTTGATGATCTGATGCGCGCGGGCGGTGAGGGTCGCCTTATCCCAGTCGAAGAAGACAATGTAGGAGCGGGCGGGTGCCGGGGCGGGCGCTGCCTCCGGGGCCGCGGCCGGAACCGGCGCCGCGGCGGGAGCGGGGGCCGCGCCGAAGGCGTAGCGCAAGCCGACCAGGAAAGTATGGTTGTAGTCGTTCTGCAGCGTCAGCGTGGAGGGATGAGCCACTCCACCCGCCGGCGTGGTCACCCCGCTGTAGCTGCGATTCCCGATCAACGCCATGAACCGGTATTCGGCGGTCAGCGACAGGCCCGGCACCGCCGTCAGTGGCAGCGCGGCGCCGATGATCGCCTGCGCGGCAAACGAGCCCGGAGTGCTGTTGGAGAACACCACGGTGCCCGGCGGACCATAGGCCGACACATTCTGATGATTGGCGAATTCATACCCGACGCCGACACCGACATAGGGAGTGATCATCGGAATCAGGTTGTTGAAGTCGTAATAGCCGTTCACCATCACGCCGAACAACTGCTCGGCGCCGCCAACCGAGGTGTAGGCGGAGCCGCCGACCTTGTAGAAGCGGTTGTTGTAGTAGTTCCCCTCGATCTCCGCGCGGAACCCGTTACCGAAGCCCCAGCCGACAGCGGCGACGAATGCCGGGCCAAGATGCGACTGGAAATTGCCGCCGGTGGTTCCGTTCACCGGCTGCTTGTAGTTGATCCCGGCGCCGCCGCTCACATACAGCCCCGAAATCGGCTGATCGGCGCGGGCGGCAAGGCTGCCGGCCAGCATCGGCACTGCCAGCATGGTGGCCGCCAGAAGCGCGGACCGAAGCTTCATCTGTTCTCTCCTCGTTGACGATGCCGGGGGCGGAGGCCGCAAGACCCGGCGGGGATCGCAGGAGCCGGCAGGCGCGGATGGCCGCCGACGGATCGCAAAGCGGTATAGAGATAGCGGCGATCGCGCCGCAAGGGGAGAGGCCGGCTCAGTTTCCCCCCATCCCTGTTGCATCTCCGCCACAGCTTCCCTGGCGCCGACGCCACAACAGCGCCGCCAGCACCGGCGCCGCCCAGAGCGAGGTCACCGTCGCCAGACCGAGCCCCCCCATCACCGCCACCGCCAGTGGCCGGAGCAGCGCCGTGCCGCGCCCGACTCCGATCACCAGCGGCAGAAACCCGCCGATATCCGCCAACATCGTCATCACGATCGGGCGCAGCCGAGTCCCCGCCGCCAGCGCCACCGAACTCGGACGCCCCCCATGTCCGGCAAAAATCAGGATCACGTTGTTGACCGCGATCGCATAGACGATCAGCACACCCAGGAACGCCGTGCTGTCCAGCGCCAATCGCATGGCCCACAGCGCCGCCAGCGCCCCCGGTGCCGCCAGCGCGATCGCACCCAGCGCCGCCAGCGCCGCGCGCTGGCCGTCGAACTGGAACCCAAGCAGCACCAGCAACACCAGCAAGGTCCCGCCGAGCACCGCGAACATCTGTCGAAACCCGCGCCTCTGCTGGGCGTAATAGCCGCGCAGACGCGCGCTGATTCCCGGCCCCAACCCGGCCGCGGCGATCACCCGCCGCGCCGCCGCCGCCGCCTGCGCCAGCCCTTCGCCCGGCACTGGACGCAGCCAGATATACGCGTCCGGAACCAGCGCCTGATGAGTCACGAACGGCACCCCCGCCAGCCGATGAATGCGCGCCAGGCTGGCCAACGGCGCGAAGGCGGCCGGCGGATCGGCCCCTGACGACACCGGCAGACGCAGCGCCAGCGTCCCGATCCCTCCGGGATCCGGGCGCACCCGGACGCGGATCGGCATGATCTGCTCGCCCGCCAGCAAAAATCCCGCCCGCTGCCCCCACAGAAGCCGCCGTACCGCGCCGGCCAGCGCCGGTGCCGTCACGCCCCGCAGCGCCGCCGCCGCCCGTGGGCGGAGCGCGATCTCCGGCCCGGCTGACGGAGATTTGAACTGGATCGCCTGGAACCGTCCGGACCGGCGCAGCCGCGCCGCCAACCGCGCCCCGGCCTTGCGCAATGCCGCCGAATCGGAGCCGAACAGGAAAATCTCGAGCGGCGCGTGGGCCCCCGACAGATCCCCCAGCCGGTTCACCATCACCTGCGCGCCCCCCAACGCGATCAGCGCCGGATCGGCGGTGTGAAACGCCCGCCAGAGCCGCTGCATCACCACCGGCGTGCCCACATCCCGCCGCTGCTTCAGCACCACCGCCAGTGCCCCCTTGTTCGGGACCGAGCGCGGATTGGCGAAGCTCCGCCCCACCACCAACGAGGCCCGCGCCACCGCCGGGTCGGCCAGCGCGACCTGCATCAGCCGCCGCCCCACCCGCCGGGTCTCCGCTGGAGAGGACCCGACCGGGGTACGAAACGGGATCGACAGCACCCCCTGATCCCATGGCGGCAGAAACCCTGTCGGCAGGCGGAACAGCGCCAGCACCCCGAGCCCGGCCAGCCCCAATGCGAACGGCGCCAGCACCCAGGGGCGGCGCATCCCGCGCAGCAGCAGGCGCACGAACCGTCGCCGCCAGCGATGCTGCCAAGCTGCTTCCGCGCCGCCTCGGCCGGCCAGCCACACTGCCAGCACCGGCGTCAGGGTCAGCGCCACCAGCTGCGAGGCGAGCAGCGCCACCACGATCGTCAGCGCCATCTGGCGGAACAACAGGCCGATGGTACCGGAGAGCGCGATCAGCGGCAGGAATACGAGGCAGGACGTCGCGGTAGCCAGGGTCATCGCCGGCAGGATCCGTCCGGCCCGCGCCAGCGCGTCGTCCCTCCGCGCCGCCGGCGTCGCACCCCGCGCGGCGAGCCCCCGCTCCATCACCACGATCGCGTGATCGACCAGGGCGCCGATCGCCGCCGTCAGACCCCCCAGAGTCATCACATTGAGGCCAAGTCCCAACACGCGCAGGGCCAGCAAGGTACCGGCGATCGACAGCGGGACCACCAGCAACGTCGCCAGCGCCGCCCCCAGCCGACGCAGGAACGCCAGCACCACCGCCCAGGCGATCACGCTGCCCAGAATCAGCGCCAGCCAGACATCGTGCAGGGAGGAGCCGATCAGCCGGCCAAGATCATAGATCGGGACCAGATGCACCCCGGCTGGCAAGTGCCGGGCCAGCGCAGCCAGCCGCCGCGCGATGGCACGGCCCAACGCCGCCTGATTTACCCCGGCCTCGGGCAGCACGTCCACCACCAGCGCGTGCTTCCAGCCGGCGACGGCCGCGCCCACCAGCATCGGCGGCGGCGCGATCCGTACCCGGCCCAGCGCGCCCAGCGCCAGCGGGCGCGCGGCCCCGGGCGGGCCGATCGGCAGGATCATCCGCGCCAGCGCCGCCGGCGTCGCCGGCCGCGGCGCGGTCACAACCACCGATTGCTGATGGAACCTGGTCCGCACGCCGGAGAAATACGGACCCTGCGCGGCCCGCAGCGCCGTGACCACCTGCGCCGCGGTCAGGCCATGCGCCGCCAGCCTCCGCGCCGACAACTCCAACTGCACCTCCGGCCAGCCGCGTCCGGTGCCATTCACCCGATAGACCCCATTCACCCCCAAGAGCGCCGGGCGCAGCGCGAAGGCGAAGAAGGGACGCATAGCGCTGCTGGTGACCCGGTTCGAGACCAGCGCGTATTCGCTCAGCGGATAGACTTCCGGTGTCTGCAACCTTACCGTCAGCCGCGCGCCCGGCGGCAGTCGGATCTTCGCCAGCCGCGCCTGCAACAGCAGGAACGCCAGCGCCGGGTCGGTTCCGGCAGCGAAGTAGACATGCACCTTGCTGAGCCCGTTGCCGGTCTGCGAGTTGACCAGCCGCACCCCCGGCTCGCCCTGGGCAGCGAGTTCCAGCGGGCGGGTGACTTGCAGCAGCATCAGCCGCACCGGCACGTCGCCGTCGGCGACCAGCACCACCACCTTGGGGAACGCCAGGTCGGGAAAGATGGTTTGCGGCAGCCGCGCCCCGGCGGCGAGGCCCGCCGCCAGCGTCAGCGCCGCCAGCAGCACGACCGAGGCCCGATTGCGCCACAGGAAGCGAAGGAATCGGTTCACCGGGAATGGAACCGGTGCAGCCCCAGGTCGCCGAATTCCCTGCCAGCGTTCCGCAAGGACGAGACCGGGACAGCGCAGCGAACCACCCCCCGCCGCCGGCGCGGCGCGGCTGAATTCAAGGCTCGGGGCGCGATCTCCATTCCATCAGCATCATGCCGCCCCCCCAACCCGCTGCCAACCCCTTGACCGGAAATGGTTCGAGCGCGCGCCCCCTCCCCCCGGCGCCACGCCGATGGCATACCGGGCGCGTGGACCCCGAACCGGATCTCGCCGCGCTGCTGGCACCGCTCACCTCGCTGCCCGGAGTAGGCCAGCCACGCGCCCGGCTGCTCACCCGCGCCATCGGCGGCGAGCGGGTCCTCGACCTGCTGTTCCACCGCCCCGAGACCTGGCTCGACCGCCGCGCCCGCCCCACTCTCGCCGAAGCGGCCCCGGGACAGCTGGTCACACTGGCGGTCACCGTGGAGCGCATCGACGCGCCCGCCACCGACCGCCAGCCCTGGCGGGTGATCGTCACCGACGGCACCGCCCGGGTGGAGCTGGTGTTCTTCCGCTTCCGCCGCGCCAGTCAGATGCCTCCGGGCGCCCGGCTGCTGATCTCCGGCCGGCTGGAACGCTTTGCCGACCGGCTGACCATGCCGCACCCCGATCACGTCGTCGCCGCCGACAAGCCCGACGCGATCCCGTCGATCGAGCCGGTCTGGCCGATGACCGCCGGCCTCTGGCCCAACCAGATCCGCGCCGCCATGACCGCGGCCCTCGGTCGGCTGCCCGACCTGCCCGAATGGCACGACCCGGCGCTGCTTCGCCGCGAAGGCTGGCCCGGCTTCGCCGCCGCGCTTCGCGCCCTGCAGGCCCCCACCGAGCCGCCAGACGAGAAACCCAAGGCCCGGCTCGCCTATGACGAGCTGCTCGCCGGCCAGGTGGCGCTGGCGGTGGTGCGCGGCCGGCTGCGCGCCCGGCCCGGCCGACGCCTGACCGGCGACGGCACCTTGCGCGCCCGCGCCCTGGCGCGTTTCGGCCACGCCCCCACCCCAGCGCAGCGCCAGGCGCTGGCCGAGATCGATGCCGACCTCGCCGCCCCGCGCCGGATGCTGCGCTTGCTGCAGGGCGACGTCGGCGCCGGCAAGACCCTGGTCGCGGCACTGGCGATGCTGCGCGCGGTGGAGGCAGGCACCCAGGCCGCGCTGATGGCCCCCTCCGAAATCCTCGCCCGCCAGCACCACCGGACGCTCTCTGCCTTGAGCCCGGTCCCGGTGGCGCTGCTGACCGGGGCAGTGAAGGGGCGGACGCGAAAGACGCTGCTGGCCGGGCTGGCGGACGGAACGATGCCGATGGTGGTGGGCACCCATGCGCTGTTCCAGGACGCGGTCGCCTATCACGACCTCGGCGTCGCGGTGATCGACGAGCAGCACCGCTTCGGTGTCGCGCAGCGCCTGCTGCTGGGCGAGAAGGGCCCCGAGACCGACGTGCTGGTGATGACCGCCACCCCGATCCCGCGCACCCTGCTGCTGACCCAATGGGGCGAGATGGACATCTCCCGCCTGACCGGCAAGCCCGCCGGCCGGGCCGCGGTG
The DNA here is from genome assembly GCA_021807785.1 of Pseudomonadota bacterium. GTDB lineage: Bacteria > Pseudomonadota > Alphaproteobacteria > Acetobacterales > Acetobacteraceae > JAJZVS01. Next base: position 12,862 of record JAKBCO010000020.1, on the reverse strand, counting down.
CGCACCACCCTGCACGCGCTCGGCACCCTGCCCGAGGTGATCGACGGGCTCGCCCGGAAGCTCGCGGAAGGCGCGCAGATCTACTGGGTCTGTCCGTTGGTGGCAGAAAGCGAGGTCTCCGACCTCGCCGCCGCCGAGGCGCGCTTCGCCACCCTGACCGCCCGCTTCGGCCCGGTGGTGGCACTGGCGCATGGCCGCCAGGACCCCGAGGCGCGCGCCGCGGCGCTCGGCGATTTTGCCGCCGGCCGGGCGCGCATCCTGGTGGCGACGACGGTGGTGGAAGTCGGCATCGACGTGCCCGCCGCCTCGGTGATGGTGATCGAACATGCCGAACGCTTCGGCTTGGCCCAGCTGCATCAGCTGCGCGGGCGGGTCGGCCGCGGCGCCGCGGCGAGCTTCTGCCTGCTGCTCCATGATGATGCCCTGACCGCGGGCGCCCGCAAGCGCCTCGTCCTGCTGCGCGATACCGAGGACGGGTTCGTCATCGCCGATGCCGATTTCCGCCTGCGCGGCGCCGGCGACCTGCTGGGAACCCGCCAAGCCGGCCAGCCCGGGTTCCGCCTGGCCGATCCCGAGGCGCACGAGGGTCTGCTGCACATGGCGCACCAGGACGCGGCACTGCTGCTCGCGCGTGACCCACGCCTGAAGAGCCCGCGGGGGCGGGCAGTGCGGGCGCTGTTGCGACTGTTTGGACAGTGGGGGGCGATGCGAACCCTGCAGGCCGGTTGAGCGCGCCGAACCTACCCGCCGCCCAGCTTGTCCTGGGTCCGGGTCGCGAAATCGCCGGCGTCGTGGCGTTCATGCAGCTGCTCCGCTGGATCACCGTTCACCCGGTTGACCATCCGCCCGCGCCGCACCGCCGGGCGGGCGGCGATCGCATCGGCCCAGCGCTGCACATGCGTATAGTCCTGCACCGAGAGGAACTTGCCCGCCCCGTACAGTGCCCCCTTCGCCAACCCGCCATACCAGGGCCAGATCGCCATGTCGGCGATGGTGTAGTCGGGGCCGGCGATATAGGCGCTCTCGGCCAGACGCCGGTCGAGCACGTCGAGCTGACGCTTCACCTCCATCGCGAAGCGGTCGATCGCATATTCGATCTTGCTCGGGGCATAGGCGTAGAAATGGCCGAAACCGCCGCCAAGATAGGGCGCGCTGCCCATCTGCCAGAACAGCCACGACAGGCACTCGGCGCGCGCCGCGGCGGCGGCGGGCAGAAAGGCGCCGAACTTCTCCGCAAGATACATCAGGATCGCGCCCGACTCGAAGACCCGTATCGGGGCGGAACCGCTGCGGTCCAGCAGCGCCGGGATCTTCGAGTTCGGGTTGACCGCGACGAACCCGCTCGAGAACTGATCGCCGTCGCCGATACGGATCAGCCAAGCGTCGTAGTCCGCCCCGGAATGGCCGAGCGCCAGCAATTCCTCCAGCATGATGGTGACCTTCTGGCCGTTCGGCGTGGCCAGCGAATAGAGTTGGAGCGGATGCCGCCCGACCGGCAGCGCCTTCTCATGGGTGGCCCCGGCGATCGGGCGATTGATGCTGGCGAACCGCCCGCCGCTCGGTTTGGCCCAGGTCCAGACCTCGGGCGGGGTGTAATCGGCGGCGTCGGTCATGGGCGGAGCTCCGGATGGCGGGGCGGGGCCGGCGGCCCCGGGTTCCAGCGGAGCCTATCGGATGTTCCCCGCCGCGGCGATCCCTGCCCTGGTTCCGTCGGCGAAACCGCGGTACCAACACCCCCACCCCCGCCGGAGACCGCGCGATGAGCTTGGAAACCCTGGGCCTCGGCCTCTGCTTCGAGGACCTCCCCCTCGGCCGCCGCTTCCGCACCATCGGCCGCACCCTGACCGAAGCCGACCTGGTCAATTTCATCGGCGTCACCGGCATGACCGAGGTGCTGTTCACCAACCAGGAATTCCTGGCCGAGGAAAGCGACATCCGCCGCCGCGTGGTGCCCGGCGCCATGGTCTATGCCTTCGCCGAAGGGCTGCTGGTCCACGCCACCATGCAGCACACCGGCTTCGCGTTCCTGGAGATGCAGCTGACCGTCCACGCCCCCTGTTGCGTCGGCGACACCATCCATGTGCAATGCGAGGTGATCGAGGCGCGCCGATCACGCTCCCGCTCCGGGCGCGGGCTGGTGCGCACGCGCAACGAGGTGCTGCGCTCCGATTCGACCCTGCTGCTGAGCTACACGCCGCTGCGCATGATAAAGGCCCGCGAAGCCTGACCGCTTCTACCGCCGCAGCAGGAACTCGCGGCCGAGCTTCACCAACGGCACCCCGTCATAGGCCACGATATCGGCGGTGGCGTAGGTCTCGTGCCAGGCGTCAGGGATGAAACTGCCGGTGCCCACCACGTCGATCGGCGCCTGCGCATCCGCCATTACCCGGCACTTCTCCACCCCGAAGCCCGAGGACGCGACGATCTTCACCGCCCGATAGCCGGCCCGATCCAACGCCTCCCGGAACCGCCAGATCGCCGCCGCCGAGACCCCGGTGCCGACCAGGAACCGGAGTTCGGTCTCCGACCGGTAGCGCCGGATCGCGCCCGGCACATGCCGTTCCAGCACCGCGTAGGAGGCCGCCGGATCGAGGCCTTCGAGGAACCGCCCGCCATGGGTGTCCAGCCGGAACGAGAGCCCCCCGGATGCGGCGAGGTCGGGAAACCGCGCGCAGACCGCCAGGGCATCGGTGATCTCGAGGCCGAAGTAATCGACCAGCACTGTCATCGGCTCGTCGGGAAAGGTCTCGCGGTACATCTCGGCGGCGCGCAGAGTGGAACCGGCATAGCCGATCAGCGAATGCGGCATGGTGCCGAGCCCGCGCGGATTGCCGAACCAATGCGCGGTCAGGTCGTTGGCGTTGCCGATGAAGCCGCGCGCACCCTCCCGCTTCGCCGCCGCGCTGCCGGTGGCAGCGGCGTAGCCCATCATGTCCTGCATCTCCGCGCCCGCGCAGTGCCGTGCCTCCATCGCCAGGAACGCCACTTTCGGCAGCGCCAGGCACATCTGATAGGCGTGATGCGCGGCGACCGAAGCCGGGCCGAGCTTCTGCAACAGGATCGTTTCCAGGTCGGACAGCGCGTACAGGCTGCCGGTCAGATAGACGATCGGCTCGCCGGCGCCGACCCAGGTGCCTTCGGGGTGGACCACCTGGGTGCCGATCTCCACCCCGCGAACCCGCGCCACCACGCGCAGCCAGTCCAGCATCAGCCGCGGCGCGGAGATCACCGGCCGGCGCAGGAAGACCGCGTAGGTGACCTGCTTGTCGCCGAACCGGGCGACGATCGCCCGCGTGCGATTGAAATAGGCGTCGGTGCGGGCGGAAATCTCCGCATCGTCACTCATCGGCGTCGGCCGGTGCGGCTACTGCGCGGCCAGAGCCGGCGCCACGCCCTCGCGCCGGCGCTTGAGTTCGGCCGCCACCAGGAACGCCAGTTCCAGCGATTGCTCGGCGTTCAGCCGCGGATCGCAGAAGGTCTCGTAGCGGGTGCCCAGGTCGGCCTCGGTCAGCCGGTGCGCACCACCGATGCATTCGGTCACGTCCTGCCCGGTCATTTCCACATGCACCCCGCCGGCCCAGCTGCCCTCGGCGGCGTGAATGTCGAAGAAGCCGCGCACCTCCGAAAGGATCGCATCGAAGCTGCGGGTCTTCAGATTTCCCGCGGCAGTGACGGTGTTGCCGTGCATCGGATCGGTGATCCAGACCACCTTGCGCCCCTCCCGCTCCACCGCGCGCACCAGCGGCGGCAGTTTCGCCGCGATCTTCTCCGCCCCCATGCGCGCGATCAGGGTCAGCCGGCCGGGCTCGTTGGCCGGGTTGAGCCGGTCGATCAGGCGCAGCAGATCGTCGGCCTCCTGCGTCGGGCCGACCTTCATCCCCAGCGGATTGGCCAGCCCGCGCAGGAACTCCACATGCGCCCCATCCAGCTGGCGCGTGCGATCGCCGATCCACAGGAAGTGCGCCGAACAGCCGTACCAATCCCCGGTGGTGGAATCCACCCGCGCCAGCGCCTGTTCGTAGGGCAGGAGCAATGCCTCGTGCGCGACATAAAAATCGGTCTCGCGCAGGTCCCGCGTGGTGGCGCTGGTCATCCCGCAGGCGGCCATGAAGGCCAGCGTTTCATCGATCCGCGCCGACAGGTCGCGGTAGCGATCGGCGAGCGGCGAGCGCTCGACGAAGCCCAGGTTCCACCGATGCACTTCATGCAGGTCGGCATAGCCGCCGGAGGCGAAGGCGCGCAGCAGATTGAGCTTCGCCGCGGCCTGGAAATACCCGGTCTCCATGCGCGTCGGGTCGGGCACTCGCGCGGCGGCGGTGAACTCCGGCCCGTTGATGATGTCGCCGCGATAGCTGGGCAGGGTCTCGCCGTCGCGGGTTTCGGTATCCGAGGACCGCGGCTTGGCATACTGCCCCGCCATCCGCCCCATCTTCACCACCGGCACCGAGGCGCCGAAGGTCAGCACCACCGCCATCTGCAGCAGCACCCGGAAACTGTCGCGCAGGATATTGGCGGTGAACTCGGCGTAGCTCTCGGCACAGTCCCCGCCGAGCAGGACGAAGGCGCGGCCGTCGGCGGCCTGCGCCAGGCCCGCCTTCAACCTCCGCGCTTCACCGGCGAAGACCAGCGGCGGATAGGTCCGCAGGCGGGATTCCACCGCGGCGAGCGCGGCCGGGTCGGGATAGACGGGCGCTTGGCGGATCGGGCGGGCGCGCCATGAAGTCTGGGTCCAGGTCGAGGTCATCGCAACGGCTCCTGCGGCGCGAAGCGCCGAAGGCCGGTTTATGGCCGGTTTGGGTGGTTCTGGCTACCGCCAGCTTGACGGCCCCACCCCCAATCGTCAGCATGGCGATCATCCTGCCGCCGATCGGAACCACCGGATGTCCACCACCGCCTCGCCCGAGACCATCACCCCCGAAGCCCGCCGCGCCCTGCTCGGCTCGGCCGTCGGCTACGCGATGGACGGCTTCGACCTGCTGATCCTGGGCTTCATGGTCGGCCCGATCGCCCATGCGCTACACTTGGTCCCGGCGCAGGTCGGCGCCTTGTTCACCTATACCCTGGTGGGCGCGGTGGTGGGGGGCATTCTCTTCGGCACCCTGGCTGACCGCCTGGGGCGGGTCCGCGTCCTGACCTGGACCATCGTGCTGTTCGCCGTCTTCACCGGCGCCTGCGCGCTCGCGCAATCCTACACCCAGTTGCTGATCTTTCGCGCCATCGCCGGCCTTGGGCTCGGCGGGGAGTTCGGTATCGGCATGACCCTGGCCGCAGAGGCCTGGCCGGCCTCGCAGCGCGCGCGCGTGTCCTCCTATGTCGGCCTCGGCTGGCAGGCCGGCGTGCTGGTGGCCGCCCTGGTCACCCCGGCGCTGCTGCCGCTTATCGGCTGGCGCGGAATGTTCGCGGTCGGCATCATCCCCGCGCTCGCCGCCTTCCTGATCCGCCGCCGGCTGCACGAGCCCGCGCTGTTCGAGCGCCGCCACGCGACCAGCGAAGCCCAGTCGCTGCGCCTGCTGGTCGCCGACGCCGCGACTGCCAGGATCAGCCTCGGCATGATCATCCTCTGCGGCGTGCAGAATTTCGGTTACTATGGTGTGATGATCTGGCTGCCGAGCTACCTCAACGGCAAGCTGCACCTGGGTCTGGTGGGGACCGCTACCTGGGTCGTGGTGACGATCCTGGGAATGGGCCTCGGCATCTGGTGCTTCGGCATCCTGGCCGACCGCGTCGGACGCCGCCCGAGCTTCATGGGGTATATGCTGGGCGCGGCCATCATGGTGGTGGTCTATGCGCACCTCGCCACACCCGGTGCCCTGCTGATCGGCGGCGCGGTGATGGGATTCTTCATCAACGGAATGCTGGGCGGCTACGGCGCGCTGATGAGCGAGCTCTACCCCACCGCCGCCCGCGCCACCGCCCAGAACGTGCTCTTCAATATCGGCCGCTTCATCGGCGGCTTCGGCCCGGTGGTGGTCGGCGGCATCCTGGCGAAACATGGTTTTCCCACCGCCATCGCGCTGCTGGCAGTCCTTTACGTGATCGATCTGATCGCGCTGGCCCTGCTGATCCCGGAACGCCGGGGCGCCGCGCTGACATGACCGGGGCGGCCACCGTCCAGCAGACGGAGGTCCTGGAAAGCACGGCGCTCAACGCCGAATACCACCGCCTCCGGGTGCGCGCCGCCGCCCCGGCCGCAACGGCACGGCCCGGCCAGTTCTTCCAGCTGCTCTGCCCCGCCTCCCCCGCCGGGACCCCGTTCCTGCGCCGGCCGATGAGCGTGTTCGGCGCCGATCCCGCCGCCGGCGAGGTGTCCTTCCTCTTCAAGGTGACCGGCCTCGGCACCCGCGGTCTCGCCGGGCTGCGCGCCGGCGAGACGCTCGATCTGCTGGGCCCACTCGGTAACGGGTTCACCCTGGACCCCGCTTGGCGGCATATCGTGGCGCTGGGTCGCGGCGCCGGGCTCGCCACCCTCGCCCCGCTCGGCGCCGCGGCGCGGGGGGCCGGAATGGGGGTCAGCGCGATCCTGTCCGCCCGCCGCCCGACGCTGATGGTCGCCGACGACGCGTTCCGCGCCGCCGGTGCCGAAGTCACGCTGGTGACGGACGCCGAGGGCACCTCTGGCCCAGCCCATGTCGAACGCCTGCTGCGCGGCCTGATCGCCGCCGGGCGCTGCGATGCGCTCTTCACCTGCGGCTCAGCGCGGCTGCTCGAAGTGGTGCGCCGGCTGGCGCAGGGGTTCGGCATTCCCGCCCAGGTCGCGCTCGAACAACAGATGGCCTGCGGGCTCGGGATGTGCTTCTGCTGCGTGCGGGCGTTCCGCGTTGACGGCCAGGTCCTGCACCGGCGGGTGTGCTACGATGGTCCGGTATTCGACGCGCGCGAGGCGCTGGAATGACCGATCTTTCCGTCCGCATCGGCGCGCTCACCCTCGCCAACCCGGTGATGCCCGCCTCCGGCACCTTCGGCGAGGGGATGGCGCGCGCCCTCGACCTCGATCGCCTCGGCGCCTTCGTGACCAAGACCATCACCCGCGAGCTCCGCCTCGGCAACCCGCTGCCGCGGGTGGCCGAGACGGCCGGCGGAATGCTGAACTCGATCGGCATCCCCTCGCAGGGCGTCGCGCATTTCCTGGAACACACCCTCCCCTTCTTCGCCGCCTATGCCCCGCCGCTGATCGCCTCGATCTCCGCCCCCACCGCGGAGGGTTTCGCCAGCCTCGCCGCCGCGCTGTCAGTGCCCGGCGTCGCCGCGATCGAGGCCAACATCTCCTGTCCCAATCTGGAAGCCGATGGCCAAGCCTTCGCCATGCGAGAGGCCAGCACCGGGGCCGCGGTGCGTGCCCTGCGCACCGCGACCGCCCTGCCGCTCTGGGTCAAGCTCACCCCCAACGTGGGCGAGATCGCCCCGGTGGCGCGCGCCGCCGAGGACGCCGGCGCCGACGCGCTGGTGGTGGCAAACACCATCCTGGCCTTGTCGATCGACATCGAGACGTTCCGCCCGCGCCTGGGCAACGTGCTGGGCGGACTGTCGGGGCCGGCGATCAAGCCGATCGTGCTGCGCCAGGTCTGGCAATGCGCCCGCGCGGTCCGCATCCCGGTCATCGGCTGCGGGGGGATTTCCGACGCCGCCGACGCGGTCGAATATCTGCTCGCCGGAGCCAGCGCCGTGCAGGTCGGCACCGCCAGCTTCCGCGATCCGACAGTGATGGTCGGTATCATCGCCGGCCTCGACCGCTTCTGCGAACGCCATGATCTCCCCCGCCTCGCCGACCTGACCGGGGCGATGCGCACCGAGGAAACCGACGAGCCGGAACTCGCCTGGGTCAGCCCCGTTGCCTGAACCGAACCTGCCCGCGGACGCCGCCGCCACCGCCGACGACCTGTTCGCCGCCCTGCACCGAATCGGCTGGGACGGCACCGGTATCACCCGCCCGAGTTATGCCGGGGCGGAATCGGCCGCGCTCGACCTGATCGCCGAGCGGGCACGGACGCTGGGGCTGGCAGCGACGCGGGACCGCGCCGCGAACCTGGTGGTGACCCTGCCGGGCGCGGACCCGACCCTGCCCGCGGTCGCCTGCGGCTCGCATCTGGATTCCGTCCCGCAAGGGGGGAATTTCGACGGCGCGGCCGGGGTGGTGGCCGGGGTGATGGCGCTGGCCGCATTGCGCGACCTGCCGGGGCGACGGCGCGCTCTCCGGCTGATGGCGCTGCGTGGGGAGGAGAGCGCCTGGTTCGCCCGGCCCTATCTCGGGTCGTCCGCCCTGTTCGGCGCCCTCAGCGCCGAGGACCTCGCGACCCGCCGCCTCGGCGACGGCGAAATCCTGGCCGAGGCGATGGCCGCCGCCGGCGCCGACCTGCCCGCCATCGCCGCTGGCCATCGGCTGCTGGACCCAGCCGAGCTCGCCGCCTGGTTCGAGCTGCATATCGAGCAAGGCCCGGTGCTTCTGGCGCGCCATCTGCCGGTGGCGGTGGTCACCGGGCTCCGCGGCAACCTCCGCCATCGCGAGATCGACTGCGTGGGTGCCGCGGGCCATTCCGGGGCGGTGCCACGCTGGCTTCGTCACGACGCGGTGTTCGCGGTGGCCGAGCTGATCGCGCGGCTCGACCGGCACTGGCAGCAGATGCTGGCGCAGGGCCAGGATCTGGTGGTCACGGTCGGGACCATCGGCACCGATCCCGCCGAGCACGCCATCTCGCGCATCCCCGGCCACGTGCGCTTCAGCCTCGAGGCGCGCAGCGAAAGCGCGGAGACCCTGGCCGCGTTCGACGCCCTGTTGCACGAGGAATGCGCCGCGATCGAGGCAGCTTCCGGCGTGAGCTTCCGCTTCGACCGTCGCCGCGATACCGCCCCCGCCAGGATGGACCCGACGCTGATCGCCGGCTTGCGCGCGGCGGCGATCGCGCTCGGCCTGCCCGCCGAGACGATACCGAGCGGCGCCGGCCATGACGCCGCCGTATTCGCCAATCACGGTGTTCCCGCGGCGATGATCTTCGTGCGCAACGCGCATGGCAGCCACAACCCGCATGAGGCGATGGCGATGGCCGATTTCCTGGACGGCACACGGCTGCTGCTGGCGGCCCTGGCGCGGGCGGTGCGGCAGTGACCGCGCGCGGCGCCGCCACCGCCCGCCTGCTCTTCCAGGCCGGCGCCGTGACGCTCAGCCGTGACCGCCCGTTCATCCTGGCCGCCGGCTGGGCCAGCCCCGTCTATGTGGATTGCCGGCGGCTGATCGGCCGGCCGGACTGGGCCGCCGCGATCACCGAGCTCGCCGCCGCGGCCATCGCCGAAGAGCCCGGGCTTGATGGTTTCGATCTGATCGCCGGCGCCGAGACCGCCGGCATCGCCTTCGCCGCCTGGATCGCCGCGCGGCTCGCGCGCGGCCTTCGCTACGTTCGCAAGCGCCCGCTCGGCATCGGCCGGCACGCCCAGGTGGAGGGCGGGGACGTCGCCGGGGCGCGGGTGCTGCTGATCGACGATCTGGCGACCGACGCCGCCAGCAAGGAAGCCTTCGCTCGCGGCCTGCGCGCCGCCGGCGCGGTGGTCACCGACGCGGTGGTGATCTTCGCCCACGGCACCTTCCCCGGCACCGCGGCCCGGCTGGATCGGCTCGGCCTCAGCCTGCACGCCCTCGCCACCTGGCCGGACATGCTGGCGCTCGCGGCGGCCGAGCCAAGCTGGCTGAAACCCGAGGAGCAGGCGCGAATACAGGCGTTCCGGGCCGACCCGATCGGCTGGTCGGCAGCCCATGGCGGAAGGGCGAATCGGGCCCCTTGAGGACGCTTCGCGCGCGCCGCCGCGCGGAGGCCGCTACCCCTCCACGAACGGGTTGGCAGTCCCGCGCAGCTGCAACCGGATCGGCACCCCCGGCAGATCGAAAATCTCCCGCAACCCGTTCACCAGATAGCGCTGATAATCCTCCGGCAGTTGCTCGGCCCTGGTGCCGAACACCACGAAGGTGGGGGGCCGCGCCTTGGCCTGGGTCACATAGCGCAGCTTGATCCGCCCCCGCCCGACCATCGGCGGCGGGTGGCGTTCCAGCGCCTGCTCGAACCAGCGGTTCAGCGCCGCGGTGGGCAGGCGGCGGTTCCACACCGCGTGCGCCGCGCGCACCGCCGGCAGCAGCCGCCGCATCCCCGCCCCGGTCTCGGCCGACAGCGTGACCACCGGCAGCCCCTTCAACTGCGCGAGCGACACCGCCAGCCGCTCGCGCACCGCGCGCTCGGTCCCCGCCCGGTCTGCCACCGCGTCCCACTTGGTCAGCGCCAGCACCAGCGCCCGGCCCTCGCGCGCCACCAGCTGGGCGATCTGCAAATCCTGATCGTGCAGCCCCAGCACGGCGTCCACCGCCAGCACCACCACCTCGGCCATCTTCAGCGCGTGCAGGGAGGCGCCCACGGACAGTTTCTCGAGCGGCAATTCCACCCGCGCCCGCCGGCGCATCCCGGCGGTATCCACCAGCTCGATCGGTCCGTCCGCATCTGCGATCCGCACCGCGACGGCATCGCGTGTCAGCCCCGGCTCCGGCCCGGTGATCATCCGCTCCTCGCCCGCCAGCCGGTTCAGCAGCGTGGATTTCCCCGCGTTGGGCCGGCCGACGATCGCCAGTTTCAGCACCGCTTCGTCATCCGCCGCCGCCGCTTCGACGACCGGCGGCAGGCGGTCGGCGATCTCGCCCATCAGCTGCGCGATCCCCTCCCCGTGCTCGGCCGAGACCGCGAGCGGTTCGCCCAGCCCCAGCGCATAGGCTTCCAGCACCGCCGATTGCGCCAGCCGCCCCTCGGTCTTGTTCGCCACCAGCAGCACCGGCCGCCCCTGCCGGCGCAGCCAGCGTGCGAAATGGGCATCGTCGGGGATGATCCCCTCGCGCGCGTCGATCACGAACACCACCAGATCCGCCCGCGCCACCACCGCCGCTGCCGCCGCCGAGATGCGCCCGGCCAGGGTCTCCGGCGGCGCTTCCTCGAGCCCCGCGGTGTCGGCCAGGTTCACCCGCCGCCCGCGCAGCATGGCCTCGGCTTCCTTGCGGTCGCGCGTGACCCCGGGCGTGTCGGCCACGATCGCCCCGCGTCGGCCCACCAGCCGGTTGAACAGGGTGCTCTTGCCCACGTTCGGGCGGCCGGCGATCACCACCAGCGGCAGGGCTGACATCGGCGGATCAGCGCAGCGCGACCAGCTGCCCGTCGCGCGTGACCAGCAGCAGCGTTCCACCGGCCAGCACCGGCTCCACCGGCGCGGCCTGCCCGGGCAGCTTCTGGCGGCCGATGATGGCCCCGGTATAGGGGCTCACCGCCAGCGCTTCGGCGGCGGTGCCGGTCACCACCAGCCGGTCGGCGGCCAGCACCGGACCATACCAGGTCAGCGGGTCGGAGCGGTCCTTCGCGTTGCGCCATTGCGGCAGCTGCGTCGCCCAGGCCACCGTGCCGTCGGCGACCCGGATTGCCGCCAGCACCTGGTCCAGGGTGATGACGAAGGCCCAGCCGCCGGCGACCCACGGGCTGTCCTCCCCGGCCACTCCGTGCTCCCACAACCGCCGGCCGGAGGGCAGGTCGATCCCCACCGCCAGCCCGCCCATGCCGATCGCCACCACGGTGCCGCCCGCCACCGCCGGCATCCCACGAATGGAGCCGATCTCGGGCAAGGATTCGCCAACGGTCGGCGCGATCAGCTGGTCGGTCCAGAGCACCACGCCGGTATCGGCGCGCATGGTGGCGATTTCGCCGGAGCCGAACCCGCCCACCACCAGCCCGTCGGCAAAGGCCGGCGCCGGGGCGCCCAACATGCCGGTGGTGGCCGAAGTGGCGCGATAGGTCCAGAGCGGCTTGCCGCGATCGGCGGTCAGCGCCACCAGTTCGTCGGCGATGGTGGTGACGAAGACCCGCCCGGCCACGATGGTGGGCGCCGAGCGCGCCGGCGCGCCCAGCATCGCCCGCCAGCGCAGCGCGCCCCGGGCCGCATCCAGCGCCACCAGCTCGCCGAGCCCGTTGGCAGCATACACGACCCCATCGGCAACCCCGATGCCGCCGCCCACATTGGTACCGCGCACGTGCCGCCCGCGGGTCGCCACCCGCCAACGCGCCGCCCCGGTGGCGAGGTCGTGGGCCCGCACGTGGGCCCGCGAATCCATGGTGAACACGACGCCGTTCCAGACCACCGGCGATGCCGTCACCTGCTCGCGATAGTCGCCGCCGGCACCGATATCGGCGCTCCAGACCTGCGTCAGCACCGGGCGGGCGGCCAGTTGCCCCATGTCATGCGCGGGATTGCCCCCCGCCTGGGGCCAATCGGCGTTGGTGACCGGCGGCGGCAGCACCACGCGCGGCGGAGCCGACGGCACCGCGAGCGCGTTGCGCGGGGTCAGCACCGGCACCCGGACGCCCGGGATCGGCGGCTTCTCCGCTCCGAACCAGTTATGCCAGAGCCCGCAGCCCGACAAGGCGAGCGGTGTCGCCAGCACGGCACGACGCGAAATCCGTCGGAGCGCGGTCATCCCGCCACCCCCGCCAGCAGCGCCGCCGCCTGCCGGCGCATCGCCGGCGGCGCCTTGGCATCGCGCACCAGCCCGGTCAGCCGCTTGCGCGCCGCCGCCGTCCGCCCCTGGCGCAGGTCGAGCAGCGCCAGATCCTGCTCGGCCAGCAGCCGCCACGGCCCGCCCGGCACCGCCAGGGCTTTCAACCGCGCCGCGACGATGCCCGGATCACCGTGGTCCAGCTGGTGGTCGGCCCAGTAGAGCGAGGCCAACCCGCGCAGCGCCGGGTCGGCGTCCGGGTCCGCCGCCACCTGGTCCCAGAGCGCCAGCGCCTCCGGCAGATGGCCGGCCTTGAGCTCCAACCCCGCCGCCTGCATCCGCGCCAGAGTGCGGTAGCCG
>JAKBCO010000234.1 GCA_021807785.1 Pseudomonadota bacterium | reverse complement strand
TCGGGCCCCAGGGTTTCCACCACCAGCACCGCCGCGGTCTGCGCCATCGATTCGATGATGAGCACGCCCGGCATCACCGGATGATTGGGGAAATGGCCCTGGAAGAACGGCTCGTTGACCGAGACGTTCTTGACCCCGATCGCGGAATGGCCGCGGCGGAGTTCGACCACCCGGTCGATCATCAGGAACGGGTAGCGGTGCGGGATGTCGTGCAGGATCCGCGCGATATCGATGGTCTCGCAGGTATCGGCGGGCGGCGTTTCCGGCGCGTTCATGCGTCCCCGCCCCGGCGCCCGCGCGCGGTCATGCGGCGCAACAGCGCGACCTGACGCAGTTCGGTCGCCGCCGGCTGGGCGGGGCTGCCCAGCATCCGCGCCCCGGCGGGCACATCGGTCATCACGCCCGCCTGCGCGCCGACCTGCGCGCCGCGCCCGATATGCAGATGTCCCGCCATACCGGCTTGGCCGCCGACCATCACCTGATCTTCCAGCACCGTCGATCCCGAGATTCCCACCAGCGCCACCAGCACGCAGGCCCGTCCGATCTCGACGTTATGGGCAACCTGCACCAGGTTGTCGAGCCGGGTTCCGGCGCCGATCACGGTATCGCGCAGCGACCCGCGATCGATGGTGCAATTGGCCCCGATTTCGACATCGTCGCCGATCACCACCCGGCCGAGCTGGGGGACGGGCAGGAACCCCCGGGGGGTGACGGCGAAGCCGAAGCCTTCCTGGCCGATGCGGGTGCCGGGCAGGATGCCGACCCGGGCGCCGATCAGGGCGTAGCTGATGCCGACCTGGGCGGCGATCCGGCAATCCGGGCCGATCACGCAGCCGGGCCCGATGACGGTTCCGGCCCCGATGACGGTGCCGGGGCCGATCTCGGCGCGGGCGCCGATCACCGCCAGCGGGCCGATTTCGGCGGAGGGGTCCACGCGGGCCGAGGGATCGACCACCGCGCTCGGGTGAATCCCCGGCATCGGCGGAGGGGCCGGGTGGAACAGGGCGGCGACCCGCGCCCAGCCGGCATAGGGATCGGCCAGGGTGATGGAAGCGGTCCCCTCCGGCACCTCGGCGGCGAGGTCCGGACGCAGCAGCACCGCCCCGGCGCGGGTGGCGGCGAGGGCGTCGCGGTAGCGGCGATTGTCGAGGAAGCTCGCCTCCTCGGCCCCGGCGGTCTGCAACGGCGCGACGCCGAGCAGGCACCGTTCCGGATCGGCGCCGGGAGCCAGGGTCCCGCCGGCCGCCGCGGCGATGGCCGCGAGCGTCCGCGGCCCGCCCTGGGGGAAGAACCGCGGATCGCCCGCCCGCATCCGCGCCTCAGGGCTTCCGGGCGGGTTTCGCCGGGGCGGGATGCGCCGCCGGCGCGGGCGCCTTGATGGTGAGCGGGGCCACCCCTTCCGGCGGCAGCGTCACCGAGGGCAGGACCTTGTTCAGCACGTCGGTCACCTGCGGGGTGATGTCGAACTCGGGCACGTTCACCGCCACCGCCTGACGTTGCAGCACCAGGTTCATGCCGCGGCTGGCGGCGACCCGCTGCACCACCAGCTGCAAGGTCCGCTGGATCTGGGCCAGGGCGAACTGGCCCTGTTCCTGGATGATCCGGCCGCGATCCTCGAACCGGCGGCGGGAGGCGGCGATGCGGTCACGCAGCGCGGCCTCCTTGGCGCGGATCTGCGCCGGGGTCATCTTCGGCCGCGCGGCGGCGAATTGCTGGCCGAGCTGGCGCAGCTCCGCTTGCTCTTTCTGCGCGTCTTCGTTGAGGTGCTGGCGGCGTTCCGCCAGGATCTTGTCCGCCTTCTGGTAGGCGGTGGATTCGTGCAGCACGTCGGGGACCGACAGCACGCCGATCACCGAGGCCGGCGGCATCAGCCCGCGCGTCACCGGCGGCACCGCCGGCGCCGGCGGCAGCCTGAGCTCGAGCGGGGTGGCCGGGGCGACCGGCTCCGCCGGACCGCCGGGCGCCGCCGCCGGGCGTACCGGCCCATGCGCGGCGGGCGGGTGGCCGGGGACGAACCAGGCCGGCTTCTGCTGCGCCAGCGCGGGCGCGGCGAGCAGGGCGGGGAGCAGCAGCGCCAGCGCGGCGCGAAGGGGAAGGCGGGGGTGGAGCACTAGAACCTCGTTCCAAAGCCAAAGCGGAAAACCTGGGTCTGATCGCCGGGTTGCTTGATGACGAACGGCGTCAGGTCGATGTTGATGAGGCCGAAGCCGGAGCGCCACGACACACCGAAGCCGATGCCCACGCGCGGCGCGCCGGAGGCGATGATGGCGGGGCAGGTGCCGTTCGGCTGGGTGGGGCAGGAGTTGGATTCGAAACTCCCTTGGGTCAGTGCGCCGATATCGGCGAACACATGGCCGGAGAGCCCGAGATCGGGGGAGACCGGCAGCGGGAAGTTCAGCTGGTTCGATTCCGTCCACAGGAACCGCCCGCCGAGCGAATCCCCGGTGGTGGCGTCATGCGGCCCGGCGCCGCCGGTCTGGAAGCCGCGCAGATTGTCCCCGCCCAGGAAGAACCGGTCGATGATCTGTTCCTGGTGCCCGAGGTTGAACAGATATCCCACCGTGCCGCGCAACCGTATGAACCAGCCGTTGCCCAGAAAGCGTCGCAGCGGGATGTAATAGGCGGCGTCGATGCGGGTACGCAAGAAATTGGCGCTGCCGCCGAGCCCGGCATATTCGGTGGACAGCGCGACGATGCCGCCGCGCGTGGGCAGGATGGTGCTGTTGCGATAGTCGAGCGTGATCACCTGCCCGACCTGCGACAGCGAGGTATAGCCCGCCTCGTCGAAGATGAACGGCGAGGATCCTGCCTGGATGTTGTAAACATCGCGGCTGACCAGCTGGTAGCTCCACACCTGCGACATGTGATTGGTGAAGTTGTAGCCGGCGCGCAGCGAGAACCCGACCCGCTGCTCGTCATAGGGCGCGGTGCCCAGGGTGTTGTAGTTCAGCAGGAAGACATCCGCCCCCACCAGCAGGTTGCGGTTCTCGAAATACGGGTCGGTGAGGTTGAAGTCGATCGAGCTCTGCTTCTGCGCCAGGGTGCCGTTGATGCCGGCATCGATGCCGGAGCCGATGATGTTGCTCTGCTGGATCCCGGCCTGCAGCAGCAGGCCGATATCGGTGGAGTAGCCGCCGCCGAGGCTGATCTGGCCGGTCGCCTTCTCGGTCACGTGCGCGGTCAGCACCGCCTTGTCGGGCGCCGAGCCCGGGGAGACCGTGATCGAGGAATGCGAGAAATAGTTCAGGTCCTTCAGCCGCTGTTCGGTGCGCTTGACCGAATCGGCGTTCATCGCGTCGCCCTCGGCCAGATGGAACTGGCGGCGGATCACGCTGTCGCGGGTGCGGGTGTTGCCCACGATGTCGATGCGCTCGACATAGACGCGCGGACCGCGGGCGACATCGAAGCTGAGGGTGACGGTGCGGGTCTTCCGGTCCTTGGTCAGGCCCGGCTTCACCACCACGAAGGCATAGCCGTGGGAGCGGACGAACTGCTCCATCTTGTCGATGCTGCGATGGAAGGCGTCGGCGTCGTACCAATCCCCCTTCTCGAACTCCAGCGAACCGGCAAGGCGGGCCGGGGTCATGCCTTTCAGCGAGGAGTGGATCACGATCTTGCCCACCCGGTAGCGCGGGCCTTCGTGAACGCTGAAGGTCAGGAAGAACGCCTTGCGGTCGGGCGCCAGCTCGGCGCGGGCGGCGATCAGCCGGTAATCGGCGTAGCCGTGATCGAGGTAGAACTGCCGCAGCAGCTCCTTGTCGAGGTCCAGCCGGCGCGGGTTGTACTCGTCGGCGGTGGACAGGAACGCCCACCAGCGCTCCTGACGGCTGTTGATGACGCCGGCCAGCCGGCTCTCGCTGAACGCGTGGTTGCCGGTGAAGCTGATGCGGCTGATGAGGGTGGACGGGCCGTCATGGATCTCGAAGACCAGATTCACCCGGTTCTCCGGCAGGCGGATGATCTCCGGGGTGACGGTGGCGTCGTAATGGCCCTTGATGGCGTAGCTGTCGAGGATGCGGCGGCGGTCGGTGGCGGCGGCGCCGCGGGTGAACACCGCGCGCGGGCGCAGCTGCACCACCTTGCGCAACTCGGCATCGGTCAGCGCGTGATTGCCCTGGAAATAGACCTGGTTGACCAGCGGGTATTCGGCCACATGGACCACCAGCGTATTGCCCACCCGGTCCAGGCTCACCCGGCGGAACAGCCCGGTGGCGTAGAGGGTCTTGAGGCTCTGATCGAGCTCGGAGGGATCGAACGGATCGCCCGGCCGGACCAGCATGTAGGACAGGATGGTGTCGGTCTCGATCCGCTTGTTGCCCACCACCCGGATGGAAGCGATCACCCCGCCCCGGGGGACGGCGGGCGCGGCGCTGGCGGGCCGGCGGGGCGGCGGGGCGGCGGCCACCAGCGCGAGACACGGGAACAGGCAGGCGAGGGCCAGCAGGGCGGCGCGAAAGCGGGTCAAGCGGTGGTCTCCGGTGTGCTTGCCCTCCCCCGGGGACGCGCCGCTTCGGAGTCTTTCGGGCGGTCGGGCAAGGCGCACCGACAATAGCGGCGCCGGATCGGGGGCGCCAGTGCGGCCGGGCTCCGGACGAAAACTCCGCCCCGGGGGCGCCCGCGCCCTCCGGTCGAGGCCGGGCCTCCGACCCGGCCGCGCGCCCAGCTCCGGCCATTTCCGTGACGCAAGCCGCCGTCGGGTGGGCATCGACCGGCCGTCCCGCCTGTGCCGTCCTGCGCGCGGGTTGGAGGCCGGCATGTCCGGGCGAAGCGGGACACCACCGGGCTGCGCGATGGCGTCCGCCGCGCCCGCCTGAACCGGCACCCCGGATGGCGGTGGATGCGGCGACGGGGGCGTTGCCGGGGCGGAGTCCATGCGCGGCGGTGACCGGCGGAACCCGGCGATTGGCCGTGCGAACCGCTCCGTGGTTCTTCGCGGCCTCCGTGTTGGATGCTTGCGGGAAGACAAACCCCCCGGAACCCGCCCGGCGTCGAGGCAAATAGTTGTGATATCGCAACAATAAGGACAAACGTCCCCCCCGCGGGGCGGGGGCGCGGTTCACCCTCGGAACGGAACGTGGACTTCGAGCAGATCGGGAATCGGCAGCAGGCCCATCCACACCGGCCGCTTGTCGT
>JAKBCO010000019.1 GCA_021807785.1 Pseudomonadota bacterium | reverse complement strand
GCTCCCTGCTGTCGCGCCGGCTGGGCTTGTGACCCCCCTCCCCTACCCCCCTTGATGGGCCCGTCCGATCCGCGCCGACTCCTCGGAATGATCCGCGATCACCCGCACCCCCTCGTCGATCCGCCGGATCACCGTCGCCGCCGACCCACCCTCGAGAAACGCGATCCCGCGCGCACGGCAGGCCGCCAGCACGCGGTCGCGCGCGCGCTGCATCTCCGGCGGATAGGGTTCGCGGCGCAAGGTCGTGTAGCCCAGCGAAAGACCCAGATCGCCCGGGCCCATCTCGGCGAAACCAAGGCCCGGAACGTCCAGGATCGCCTCGCAGCGGGCGATGCCCTCGGGGCTTTCCAGCTTCACCCCCAGCAGCAACTCGCCCTCCGGGTGCAGCGGCCAGGGCTCGGCGAGGCGCATGTAGTCTTCCGCCGCGACCCCCCAGACCGGGGCCGCCGTGGTCTCCGAGCCGCGTCCGCGCGTCCCCCGCCCCAGCATCCCCGCGCGCGGCGCCCCGGCCGGGGCGCCCTCCAAGCGCGCCAGCGGCGTGGCCAACGCCGGGTCCACCCCGGCGGCCTGGTGCGGGTAGCGGCAGGATTCGACGAAGGCGGCCACCGCTTCCGGCGTCTCCGCCTGGCAGAGCAGCACCCCGTGGACGCCGCGGCCCAGAATCTGGCGGAACTGCCAGGCGCTGAAACGCACATGATCGGCATCGATCCCGTTCACCGGCGCTTCCACGATTACCGCCGGGCTGCGGTGGCCCGACGCGGTGGGGCCGGCGGCGACCAGCCCGGCCATGTAGGCGGCGAGCCCGGTCATATCGAAGGCGCCATGTTCCATGCCGACATTGATGTAGTCGGCCCAGGTGGCGGCGTCGGCGCGTCCCTGCGCCTCGGTCAGTAGGTGGCCGGAATGGGCGCCGACATACCAGATGGCGCGATCAGCGGCCAGGCGTTCGATCGCGCGGTTGATCCGTTTTGTCATCTCGTCCCCCTGGGAGTCAGCCTACGGGGCCGAGCAGTTCCGGCTCGCCGGCCAGGATGGTGGCGCGCGCTTCCTCCGGTTCGGGGATGCCGGCGCGCAGCGCGAGGGCGATGATCGCCAGGCTGAACAGGGTCAGGACGACGGCGCCGCTGCCCACCGAAAGCACCCCGGTGCCGCCGGTCAGCCCGACCGGCCCCAGATAGGTGATGAGCCACATGCCCACGAAATACGGTGCCAGCCACCACGCCGGCGCCCAGTGCAGGCCGGAAAGGCCGACGCCGAACAGGGCCTCCCAGCCGACATAGACCACCACGAAGGCCAGGATGGCGCCGAACAGGAAATCATCGGTCGCCGCCCCGCTCCAGAAGATGATGAAGTTCGAGATGACGAACGCGAGTGTCGCGACCGCCGGCCCGCCGGCCAGCAGATAGGGCCGCCGGTAGCGGTCGATCGGCAGGGTCCGGCGCAGGGTCATCAGCACCAGCGGCCCGATGCCGTAGGACAGCACCGAGGCCGAGGAGATGAAGCCGACGATCTTCTGCCAGGACGGGAACGGGAACATGAAGAACACGCCGACGATCAGCGTCAGCACCAGCCCCGCCACCGGCACCCCGGCCACCGAAAGCCGCGCGAAAGCCCGCCCGCCGATCAGCCCTTCCTGGCCGGAGGCATAAACCACGCGGGCGGTGGTGGTGAAATAGATCACCCCGGTGCCGGCCGGAGAGACCACGCTGTCGATATAGAGCAGCGCCGCCAGCCAAGTGGCCCCCATCAGGCTGGCGAGCCCCGCGAACGGCCCGGAGGCACCGGTGAAGCTGAGCTTGTCCCACCCATGCGCGAGCGCCGCCGGCGACAAGGCGCCGATAAAGGCCAGTTGCAATCCGCAATAAAGCACCACCGCGATCACCACCGAGCCCACGATGGCGATCGGCAGGTTGCGTCGCGGATTGGCGGACTCCCCGGCCAGCTCCACCGCCTGACGGAACCCGAGATAGGCGAAGATCACGCCTGAGGTCGCCACCGCCGAGAACACGCCCGCCATCCCGCGCGGGGCGAAGCCGTGGCTGGTGAAATTGCCGCCATGGAACCCGCCCGCCAGCAGCACCAGCACGGTCAGCACCGGCACCGCGAGCTTCCACCAGGTGAGCGCGTTGTTGATCGTCAGCACCATGCGGATCGCCAGCGCGTTGACGGCGGCGAAGACGACCATCAGCGCCAGCGAGGCGAGAAATCCCGCGATCGTCAGCACGCCGGACTTGCCGACCAGCCCGGGGATGTAATTCTCGGCGTAGGTGATGACCGCGGCCGCCTCCGCCGGCGGCACCGAGACATAGCCCAGGAACACCACGAAGCTCATGATGGTGGCGACCAGGTTCCCGTGCGAGAGCTTGGGAAACGAGATCACCGCCCCGGCCCGCGGGAAGGCGGTGGCGAGCTCGGCATAGACGAAGGACAGCAGCAGCACCGCGACGCCGCCGATCACCCAGGCGAGCAGCGAGGCCGGCCCCGCATCCTTGGCCGCGTTCAGCGGGCCGAACAGCCAGCCGGAGCCGATGATGCCGCCGAGACTCGCGAACAAGAGCCCGATCACCCCGGCATCGCGCCGAATGCCGCCCGTCCCGCCCTCCGCCATGGTCCGTTTCCTTCGCTGTTGCGTTCAGTCCGGCTCGATCGGCAGCACGCCGAGGCTGGTCCAGGCGATCGGCGCGCCGCACGCCTCCGCCGCCCGCGCCGGCGGCAGCTCCGGGTTCCAGTGGATCGCGAGGAAGCGCCGCGCCGTCACGTCGCGCGCCGCGTCGGAGATCAGCCAGAGCAGCGGCGGGACCATCACCTCGGGGCGGATCAATTTCTCGCGCGTGGCGACCTCGGCCTCGGGGATGATGCGGGTATCGGTCATGCCGCCCGGAACCAGCACATTCACCGTCACGCCGGTGCCGGCGAGATCGTTGGCCATCACCGCATGGGCCGCCTCGGCGGCGGCCTTGGAGGCGCCGTAGAGCGCGTAGCCGCCGCGCATCATGGTGCCGAGCGAGGTGGTGACGCCGATGATCCGCCCGCGCTTGCGCCCGATCATGTGCGGGGCCACCGCGCGCGCCATCATCAAGGGCGCGGTGGCGTTGACGGCGAGGAAGCGGGACCAGTCGGCGGGGGAGATTTCCCAGAAGCGGATCGGGTCGTGGCGCTGGCCGGGCCGGATCGCGCCCTGGCCGATGCCGGCGTTGTTGACCAGCACGTCGATCTTGCCGAACCGGCCGAGGGTCGCCTCGGTCACCGCGCTGAAGCTTTCCGGCCGCGAGAGGTCCGCGGTGATCCCGAGCACCGCCCCCGCCGCGCCCGCGGCCGCCGTCTCCAGGGTTTCGAGCCAAGCGGGCTCGCGGTCCACCGCCGCCACGTCCACCCCCGCCGCCGTCAGACCGAGCGCGATGGCGCGGCCGATGCCGCTGCCCGCGCCGGTGACGATCGCTGCCTGCCGATCCGCCATCGCTCGTTCCTCCCTCATCCGCGCGCGCCGGCCCGGTTGAAGGGGATATCCTTGTCCACCCGGATGTCACCCGGCAAGCCCAGAACGCGCTCGGCGATGATGTTGCGCAGAATCTCGTCGGTGCCGCCGGCGATGCGCTGGGCGGGGGCCGAGAGCAGCCCCTCCTGGAACAGGGCGGTCATCGGCGCCAGCGCCGGGTCCAGCACAGCGCCCGCCTGCCCCAGCAGCTCCAAGCCGAAGGCGGCGATCGCCTGCTGCCTGGCGGCGTTCACCACCTTGGCGATGGAATTTTCCGGCCCCGGGGTCTGGCCGCGCGACAGCGCGGTCATGGTGCGGAAACGCGTATAGGTCAGCCCGGCGCTGTCGGCCCACCAGCCGGCGATCCGCGCCCGCACCGCGGCATCCGCGATCGCCGGACGTCCGTCCAGCATCACCGTGCGCGCGAGGGCGATCAGATCGTGGATGTCCGGCCGGCGCGGCTCGCCCACGGCCAGCCGTTCGTTCATCAGGGTGGTGAGCGCGACCTTCCAGCCCTGGCCCGGCGCGCCCAGGCGCTGGCGGTCGGAGACGCGCAGATCGGTGAAGAAGACCTCGTTGAAATGCGCGGCACCGGACATCTGATGGATCGGCCGGCAGTCCACGCCCGGGGCCTTCATGTCGATCCAGAAGGCGGAGAGCCCGGCGTGCTTCGGCAAGCTGGGATCGGAGCGCGCCAGCAGCAGGCCGAAGTCGCAATAATGCGCGCCGGAAGTCCAGACCTTCTGGCCGTTGACCACCCAGTCCTCACCGTCGCGCTCGGCCCGCGTGCGCAGGCCCGCGACGTCGGAGCCGGCGGCGGGTTCCGAAAACAGCTGGCACCAGATCTCCTCCCCGCGCAGTGCCTTGGCGACGAAACGGTCCAGCACCGGCCGGTCGGCATAGGCCATCAGGGTGGGGATGCACATGCCGAGGCCGATCAGGAAGACGTTGTAGGGGACGTCGAACCCGGCTTCCTCTTGGTTCCAGATGATCTGCTGGATCGGGCCACCGCCGCGCCCGCCCCATTCGCGCGGCCAGGTGATGCCGGCGAAGCCCGCATCGGCCTTGGCCGCCTGCCAGGCGCGGGCGCGGGCGAGCTCGGTGGCATCCACATCGCCATAGCGTGCCGCGGCGCGGGCGCGGTCCTTGCGCGGGTGATGGGCGGCGAGGAAGGCGCAGACCTCGGCGCGGAACGCGGCTTCCTCCGGCGTGTCGTCGAAATCCATGGGTTCCCCGCTCAGTTCATGGTTTCCAGCGCGGCGACGGTGCGCTCGCGCCAGTAGCGCGGCCCGCCCAGGACGGCGGCGAGGACCTGCGCGCGGCGGTAGTAGAGATGCGGGTCGGCGTCCCAGGTGAAGCCGATGCCGCCATGGGTCTGGATGTTCTCCTTGGCCGCCAGGAAGAAGGCGGCATCGGCCGAGACCTTGGCGGTTGAAGCCGCCAGCGGCAACGCCGCCCCGTCCCGATCCAGCGCCCAGCACGCATACCAGGCGTTGGAGCGGGCCAGTTCCACCGCGACATAGACATCCGCGAGCTTGTGCTTGATCGCCTGGAAGGAGCCGATCGGCCGGCCGAAGGCGTGGCGCTCCTTGGCGTAGGCGACGGCGGCCTCGAGCGCCGCCTCGGCCCCGCCCAGGGCGGCGAAGGCGGCCGGCACCGCGGCACGGTCCAGCAGGGCGGCGATATCGCCGAAACCGCGCGCGCCGGGGAGACGCTCGGCGGGGGCGGCATCCAGCACCAGCCGCCCATGCGGCAGGCCGGGGTCCAGCATCGCCACCGGGGCACGGGTGACACCGGGCCCGGCGGGGTCGAGCAGGGCCAGCACCACCTCCCCGCCGGCACGGGCGGCGATCACCACCACCTCGGCCTCCATGGCGTCCGGGACCGGGTATTTCTCCCCGGTGACGCGCCCGGCGCGGAGTTCGGCGGCGACCGCGTTGGGGCCGGGATCGCCGGTGCCCTCGGCCAGGGCGAAGGTTGCGCGGGCGGTGCCGGCGGCGATGCGGGGCAGCCAGGCGTCCCGCTGGGCGGGGCTGGCGAAGCGGGCGATCGCCTCGGCGGCGAGGCAGATGCCGGTGAGATGGGGCAGCGGGGTGAGGGCGCGGCCCAGCGCCTCGGCGAGCACGCAGACGGCCTCGGCGCCGATCCCGGGATCGAGCCAGCCGAGGGCGGCCATATCGCGCCAGAGGGCGGCGAGGTCCGGCGGGGTGGCGGCGAGCGCGGCGCGGGCCAGGGCGGGCGGGGAGCGCTCGGCGAGAAAGCGGCGCGCCTGATCGCGCAGCAGGCGGCTTTCATCGGAGAAGTCGAAATTCATGCGCGGTTTCTCCCCGGTGAGCAGAGGCTACCCTTGGGTAGCCGGCGGTGCCAAGCCCCGCCCGTGCGCCGGCCGGCCTGGTGTGGCGCGCCACCGTTGCCCCTGCACGGGAGCACGCGTAGGGTCCCCCGCCGCTCATCACCCCTTCTTGCCGAAAGTCCGATCGAAGATGGTGCCCCGCTATTCCCGCCCCGCCATGACCGCCATCTGGGCGCCCGAGAACCGCTATCGGATCTGGTTCGAAATCGAAGCCCTGGCCGCCGAGGCGATGGCCGAACTCGGGACCATCCCGGCGGAGGCCGCCCACAACATCCGCCAGCGTGGGGCGGCGCGGGTGGCCGACATCACCGAGGCCGACCTCGACAAGATCGACGCCATCGAGCGCGAGACCCGCCATGACGTGATCGCCTTCCTCACCTGGCTCGGCGAGGGGATCGGCCCGGACAGCCGCTACATGCATCTCGGGATGACCAGCTCCGACATCCTGGACACCTGCCTTTCGGTGCAGCTGACCCAGGCCGCCGATCTGCTCGCCTCCGACCTCGACGCGGCGCTGGATGCGCTGCGTGCCCGCGCCTTCGAGTTCAAGCACACCCCCACCATCGGCCGCAGCCACGGCATTCATGCCGAACCCACCAGCTTCGGGCTGAAGCTCGCGGGCCATTACGCCGAGTTCGCGCGCAACAGACGCCGCCTCGCCGCGGCGCGGGCCGAGGTCGCGGTCGCACAGGTCTCGGGCGCGGTCGGCACCTTCGCGCATCTGGACCCGCGGGTGGAGGACTATGTCGCGGCGAAGCTCGGCCTCGCCGCGGAGACGGTCTCCACCCAGATCATCCCGCGCGACCGCCACGCGGCCTTCTTCGCCACGCTCGGCGTGATCGCGTCGGGCATCGAACGGCTGGCCACCGAGGTGCGGCATCTGCAACGCAGCGAGGTGCGTGAGGCCGAGGAGTTCTTCCACCCCGGGCAGAAAGGGTCCTCGGCGATGCCGCACAAGCGCAACCCCGTGCTGTCGGAGAATCTCTCCGGGCTGGCGCGGGTGGTGCGCGCGGCGGTGACGCCGGCGCTCGAGAACGTGGTGCTGTGGCACGAGCGCGACATCTCGCATTCCTCGGTGGAGCGGGTGATCGCGCCGGATGCCACCATCGCGCTCGATTTCGCCCTGGCCCGGCTGGCCGGGATGATCGCCAAGCTCACCGTCCATCCCGAGCGCATGGCGGAGAATCTGGCGGCGCTGGGCGGCGTGGTACATTCGGGGGAGGTGCTGCTGGCGCTGACCCGGGCCGGCATCCTGCGCGAGGATGCCTATGCGATCGTGCAGCGCAATGCGATGGCGGCCTGGGCCGACCTCGGCAAGCCGGGCGCGCGCGATTTCCGCGCCCATCTGGAGGCCGACCCGGAGATCGCCGGGCGCATCCCGCCCGCGGCGCTGGACCAGGCGATGGACCCGCGGCTGCATCTGCGCGAACTCGATCGCATCTTCACCCGCGTGTTCGGGGAACCCGGCCCGGCCCTCTGACCGCGGATGTGTACCGTCGCCCTGATCCTGCGCCCGGGCCACGCCATCCCGGTGATGCTGGCGGCCAATCGCGACGAGATGCTGGACCGCGCCTGGGACCCGCCCGGCGCGTGGTGGTCGGACCGGCCCGGCGTGGTGGCGGGGCGGGATCGCACCGCCGGCGGCACCTGGATGGGGGTGAACCGGCACGGGCTGGTGGCGGCGGTGCTGAACCGGCCGGGCAGCCTGGGGCCGGCCAGCGGGAAGCGCTCGCGCGGGGAATTGCCGCTGTTGGCGCTGGCGCAGGCGGGGCTGGCCGAGGCGGTGGGCGCGATCGCGGCGCTGGACGCACGGCTTTGGCGCGGGTTCAACCTGGTCCTGGCCGACCGCACCGGCGTGGTGGTGCTACGCGGGGAGGGGCATGGGCGGCCGGAGAAGCTGGCGCTGGCCCCGGGGGTACATATGGTGACCGCGCACGACCCCGATGACCTCGCCAGCCCGCGGGTCGCGCGCCATCTGCCGCGGTTGCGGGAGGCGGTTCCTCCGGACGCGGACGGCTGGGCCGGGTGGGGGACGGTCATGGCCGACCGTGCCGGCTCGGCGGCCGAGCAGATCAATGTCAGCCCGCGGGGCGGGTTCGGCACGGTCTGTGCGGCCCGGGTGTCGATCGGTGCCGACGGGCTTGTGGCGTGGTGGTTCGCGCCCGGGCCGCCGGATGCGGCGGGGTTTGCCCCGATGGGGTAAGCTTGCTGGCGATTCCGCCGGTCGCTGAAGCGCGATTGCAACCATATCCGACGTATCGTTGTCGATGACGATACGGGCCCGCACCAGCCCGGTCATCGACCGATCTGGTCCGGGTTCCCCGGTGGAACTGCCGCCTCGGAGGCGAGAGATGTCCTCGACTGAACTTTCAGTTCTTATGGGGCGCGGGTCACCGCCACCGGCGCGTCCGGCGCAACGGCGGGGGACGGGTCCCGCCAACGCCGGGCTGATCGCGCTGGCGATCAAACTCGCGAAGAGTGCCAAATTCATCCTGCTGCTGGCGAGTGTCGCCGCCTATTCCTTCCTGATGTCCTGGCAGGCCGCGCTGGTGCTGGTGCTCGGCCTGTGCTGCCACGAGTACGGCCATGTCTGGGCGATGCGGCGGCGAAACATCCCAACCAAGGGGTTCTATCTGATCCCGTTCATGGGCGGTATCTGCGCCCCGTCGCGCCCATTCCAGAGCCGGTCCGAGGAGGCCTTCATCGCCAGCATGGGGCCGATTTTCGGCCTGGCGGCGGCGCCGCTCTGCTTTGCCCTCGCCTTCGCGATCACCGGAACGATCCCGACCGCGGCGCGCATCACCGAGTTCGTGGTGTTCCTGAATTTGTTCAATCTGCTACCGATCGTGCCAATGGATGGCGGGCGGATGCTGCGGGCCTGCGCCGCCAGCTTCAGCCGGCGGGCGGGAGCTGTCTTGCTGTTCCTCGGCTTTGCCGCCGCCGTGGTGCTCGCCCTCGCCGGGCACGCCTGGATACTGGTCTGGGTGGCGATGCTGGCGGTGTTCGAGATCTGGGCGGAGCGTCGCCGCGGCAATGCGATTGCACGGCTTCCGAAATGGATGGCGTTCGGCTGGATCGGCGCCTATCTGGGCATCATGGCCGCCGGCGTGGTTCTGATGCTGGCCTGCAACGCCGTCGCCAGCGGCCCGGACCTGCTCGGCGTGTTGCAACGCTTCTGAGCGGCCGGCGGCCGGTGGGCCGCCCCTGCCCCCGGATTGCCCGATCAGGCGGGCGCGAACAGCGTCCGTTCCGGCTCGCGCGCCACCCGCGCCGGGCCGGCAAAGGCCGGATCGCGCCGCGCCACCGGCAGCACCTCGGCGGCAAACAGGCGCATGTTGCGCTCCCCCTCCTCGTGCGGCATCCCGCCATAGGAGAAATCGGCGATCAGGTGATCGGTGCCGGTGATCGCGCGCAGCTCGGCGATCTGTTGCAGGCAATCGTCGGGCGTGCCGGTGATCTGGATCTTCACGTAGAACTCGGTGGCCTTGGCGCGGCCCTCCGGGTCCTTCAGCTTGGCGTAGGTGCGGGCCATCTTGCCGTAGGATTCGTAGCCCTTCACCGCGCCCAGATGCCCGTCCGAGAAATGGTAATGGTTGTCGATGGAATCCCATTTCCTCCCGAGCCATTCGAGGGCCCGCTCCTCGGCCTCGGCGCGGGATTCGGCGCAGGAGACGTTGGTCAGGATCACCGGCGGCGGCGGGGTATGCCCCTCGGCGGCGGCGATGGCGCGGAAGCGGGCGATGTCCTCGGCGGCCTTCGGCCATTCGTTCTGCATGATGACCATCATGCCGAAGCCGAGCTCGGCCATCACCGCGGCCGATTCCGGGCTGACCGAGGAGGCGTAGAAGCGCCGTTCCGGGTGCGAGACGGGGCGGGGGCGGATCGCGGTGCGGGGGATGCGGTGGAACTCGCCCTGGTATTCGAAGCTCTCCTCGGCCAGCGCCAGGCGCACGATCTTCGCCGCTTCGACGAAGCGGGCGCGCGCCTCGTCCATCGGGATGCGGAAGCCGGCATATTCGACGCTGGCCGCGCCGCGGCCGAAGCCGAACAGGCAGCGCCCGCCGCAGAGCACGTCGAGCAGGGCGATCTGCTCGGCGACCCGGATCGGATCGTGCCAGGGCAGCACGATCACCGCGGTGCCGAGCAGCACCCGCCTTGTGCGGCCGGCGAAATAGGAGAGCAGCTGCAACGGCGCCGGGGACATCGAATAGCCGGTGAAATGATGCTCCAGCGCGAAGATCGAATCGAAGCCGAGCGGTTCGGCGAGATCGCCGAGCGCCAGGTGATCGCGATAGACCGAGGCATCCGGGCGGTCCGGCTGGGCCAGGATGCTGAGCGAAAGGCCAAGTTTCATCGTCGTGTCTCCCGAATCACGCGAACGCCGGCATCACCTCGTCGGCGAACAGCGACACCGAGCGCAAGCGCGCCGCGAGCGGCATGTCCCCGAAGGCGAAACGGCACAGCAGATAGCTGATCCCGCTCTCGGCCACCCAGGACGTGATCGCGGCCCGCACCCGCTCCGGCGTGCCGGCGACCGCGCGCCCCACCGCCTCGGCCTCGGCGAAGCTCGGCGGGAACAGCGCCCCCGGGGTCGGCATCCGGCCGTGCTTGATCCAGAGCTTGAGGAAGCTCTCGCGCCAGCGCCGGTAGGCCGGTTCGGCCAGCGCCTGCGCCTGTTCGTCGCTGTCGGCCACCACCAGATGGCGGACCAGACCGATCAGCGGCAGGCTCGTCTCCGGATGACCAAGCGCCGCCCACTCCGCCCGGTAGCGCTCGGTGATGGCCCGCATCGGCCCCGGCGGCAGGTTGGAAACCACGTTGACCGCATGGGCCGCCGCCCAGGGCACGCCGTCCGGGGTGCCGATGCCGTACCAGAGCGGTGGATGCGGCCGCTGCACCGGGGCCAGCTCCATCGGCATATCGTCGAAGCGGTAGTGCTCGCCATGGAAGGTCAGGGCGCCGCCTTGCAGGCCGCGCAGGATGACGTCCAGCGCCTCGCGATACATCCCCGGCGCCCGGTCCGCGTCGAGCCCCCAGTAGCCGAGTTCGATCGGCGAGATCCCCCGCCCCACCCCCAGCATCAGCCGGCCGTTGCTGAGGTGATCCAACATGCAGATCTCCTCGATCAGCCGCACCGGGTGATAGAGCGGCAGCGTATAGACCAGCGGCCCCAGCCGCAGCCTGGTGCTGCGCTGGGCGGCGGCGGCCAGCCACACCGAGGGCGAGGGCGCGAGGCCGAGCGGCGTCGCATGGTGTTCGGCCACGTGATAGCCGTAGAACCCGGCTGCGTCGTAAGCCTCGATCAGCCGCAGCCGGTCGGCGAAGAAGCTGTCCAGCCGGGCCGGGACCTCCCCTGGCGCGTCCATATGGTCGAAAATGCCGAAACGAATCATGTGGATCGTCGCTCCCCCGTTGCGGCGAGCGTAGCGGGCCGGCCAAGGGGTGCAAGTGGGGGCGCAAGTGGGCGCACAAGTGGGCGCGCAGGGGCTTTACGCGAGCAAGCCCGCCCCCCATCCTGCCCGCCGCAAGGAGGATCGCGTGCCGGAAGCCTGGCTCAGACTCTGCCCCCAGGCCGCTCTGGCGGCCGACCGCCCCATCCCGGTCCGCCACGAGGGCGTGGCCTATGCCGCCTTCCTGCTGGACGGCGTGCCGCACGTCACCCACGACATCTGCACCCACGGCCCCGGGCTGCTGTCGGACGGCGACATCGAGGGCGAGGAGGTGATCTGCCCGTTCCATCAGGGCCGCTTCCACATCCCCTCCGGCCGGCCGACCGGCGCGCCCTGCACCGAACCGGTGCGGGTCTTCCCCGCGCGGGTGATCGACGGGATGCTCTGCATCCGGACCGAGCCGTGACGCCGCGCGTGGCCATCGCGCTGGGCGACCCGGCGGGCATCGGACCGGAACTGGCGCTGAAGGCCGCCGCCGACCCGCGGGTGCTGGCGCTCTGCACGCCGGTGCTGTTCGGGCCGGCGGCGGCGGTGGCGGCGCATCGGGCGGCGGCCGGGCTGGCCGTGGAGGTCGCGGTGGTCGCCGGCCCCGAGCACCCGGCCCCGCCGGGGCGCGTGGCGCTGGTCGATACCGGCCCGGCCGACCCTCCGCGGCTCGGCGTGATCGCCGCCGAGCACGGCCGCGCCGCGCTGGCGGCCGCGGGGGCGGCGATCGATGCCGCGCGCGCCGGCCATGTCGTCGCCGTGGTCGCCTGCCCGCAGACCGAGGCGGCGATCCACCAGGCCGGCATCGCGTTCGACGGCTATCCCTCGTTCGTGGCGCGCCGCACCGGCATCGCCGCCGAGGACGCCTTCCTGATGCTGTGCTTCGATACCACCCGCATCGTCCATGCCACCCTGCATGTTTCGCTCGCTCGCGCGATCGCGCTGATCACGCAAGAGCGGCTGGCGCGCGTGCTGGCCGCCACCGATGCGGCGCTGCGCCGGCAGGGCATCGCCGCCCCGCGCATCGCGGTGGCCGGGCTCAATCCGCACGCCGGAGAGGCGGGCGCCTTCGGGCGCGAGGAGATCGAGACCATCGCCCCCGCCATCGTCGAAGCCGCCCGCGCCGGCATCGAAGCCGAGGGACCGTTCGGCGCCGATACGATGTTCCATCGCCCCGGCTATGATGCCTTCGTGGTGATGTATCACGACCAGGGGCATCTGGCGGCCAAGCTGATGGCGCGCAACCGTACCGCGGGCGTGACCATCGGCACGCCGGTGGTGTTCTCCTCGGTGGCGCATGGCAGCGCCCTCGACATCGCCGGGCGGGGGGAGGCGAGCGCGGAGGCGGTGGTGGAAGCAATCCGCCGGGTCATCGGAGCCGGACCATGCTGAAACGCGAGATCAACGACTACCTCACCCGCACCGGGCCTGGCACGCCGATGGGCGCGCTGTTTCGCCGCTATTGGCATCCGGCGCTGCTGGCCGCCGAGTTGCCGGGGCCGGATTGCCCGCCGGTGCGGGTGCAGCTGCTCTCGGAACGGCTGGTGGCGTTCCGCGACAGCGCCGGCCGGCTGGGGCTGGTGGGCGAGTTCTGCGCCCATCGCGGCGTCTCGCTCTGGTTCGGACGCAACGAGGAGGGTGGGCTGCGCTGCCCGTATCACGGCTGGAAATACGACATCTCCGGCGCCTGCACCGAGCTGCCCTCGGAACCCGAGGACTCGGGGCTGCGCGCGCGGGTGCGTCTGACCTCCTATCCGCTGGTGGAGCGCGGGGGCGTGCTCTGGACCTATATGGGCCCGCCCGAGCATCGTCCGCCGCCGCCGGAGTGGGAGTTCGCGACGGTGCCGGCGGCGCAAAGCTACACCTCGAAGCGCGTGCAGTTCTGCAACTGGTTGCAGGCGCTGGAGGGGGGGATCGATTCCTCGCATGTCTCGTTCTTGCATCGTGACGGGCTGCTCTCGGATCCGCTGATGCGGGGGTCGCCGGGCACCGCCTATAACCTGCGCGACCTGCGCCCGGTCTTCGAGGTCGCCGAGCATCCGGCCGGGCTCTTCATCGGCGTTCGCCGCAACGCCGAGACCGGACGGCACTACTGGCGGATCACCCCCTGGTGCATGCCGGCCGGTACCATGATCCCGCCACGTGGCGACCATCCGATCCATGGGCATTTCTGGGTGCCGATCGATGACGAGAATTGCTGGGCCTGGAGCTACGACTACCACCCGACGCGTGCGCTGACCGCAGCCGAACGCGAGGCGATGGAGGACGGCAAGGGCATCCATACCCGGGTGGACCCGGTGAGCTTCGTCCCGCTGGCGAACAAGTTCAACGACTACCTGATGGACCGGGTGGCGCAGCGCGAGGGGCGCAGCTTCAGCGGCGTGGCCGGGATCGCCATGCAGGATGCCTCGTTGCAGGAGAGCATGGGGCCGATCGCCGACCGCACGACGGAGACCCTGACCGGCACCGACAACGGCATCATCATGGCACGCAACCTGCTCCTGCGCGCGGCCCGCGGGCTCGAAGCCGGCACCCCGCCGCCGGGAACCGGGCCGGAGGCACAGCAGGTGCGCTCGGCGGCGCTGCTGCTGGCCGAGGGCGTGGCGTTCGCCGAGGCGGCGGCGGAGGCGCTGCGCGTGCGGGCGGGAACACGGCACGCCTCGGTCTGACATGACGCCACTGCCCACGCCGCAACAGTTGCGGTTCCTGTGCGCGCTGGCCGAGCACCGGCATTTCGGCCGCGCCGCCAATGCCTGCGCGGTCTCGCAATCGACGCTGTCGGCAGGGATGATCGCGCTCGAGACGCTGCTGGACGCGGCAATCCTGGATCGCGGCGCCGGACGACGGGTGGTCTTCACGCCGCTGGGGCAGGAGCTGGTGGCGCGGGCGCAGCGCGCGCTGTCGGCGCTGGGCGCGGTGACCGAGGCGGCCGCGGCGGCGCGCGCCCCGCTGGCCGGCCCGCTGCGGCTGGGCGTCATCCCCACCATCGGGCCGTTCCTGCTGCCCCGGCTGATGCCGGCGCTGCGGGCCGCCTTCCCGGCGCTGCGCCTGTTTCTGCGCGAGGACCTGACGGCGCGGCTGGTGGAGCGGCTGGCCGCCAATCGGCTGGATGCGCTGCTGGTGGCCCTGCCCTGCGATTGCGGCGGCGGCGAGACGGTGCGGCTGGCGCGCGACCCGTTCCTGGTGGCGCTGCCGCCGGATCACCCGCTGGCCGCGGAGACGGCGGTGCCGCTGGCGGCGCTGGAGCATGAGCGGCTGCTGCTGCTGGAGGACGGGCATTGCCTGCGCGACCAGGCGCTGGCGGTCTGTGGGCGCCATGCCGGCCCGCAGGACGAGTTCGCCGCCACCAGCCTGCACACCCTGGTGCAGATGGTGGCGGGCGGCCTCGGGGTGACCCTGCTGCCGCGCAGCGCGGTGAGCGGGGGCGTGACCGCGGGCACCGCCCTGGTGCTGCGCCCGATCGCCGGAGCCGGGGCGTGGCGCACGCTGGGGCTGGCCTGGCGGGCGGAGGCGCCGCGGGCGGAGACCTATCGCGCGCTCGCCCCGGTACTGATGGCGGCGGCGGAAGCGGCGGTCGCCTGATCAGGCTATTCGCCCCGGAACACCGGCGGACGCTTTTCCAGGAACGCCGCCACCGCCTCGCGGTGATCGCCGGTGGCATGGACCAGGGACTGCATCGCCGCGGCCATTTCGAGCAGGCTGTCCATGCGCAGCGTGCGGCCCTCCAGCAGCAGCCGCTTGGTCATACGCACCGCGTGCGGCGGATTGACCGCGATCCGCTCGGCCAGCGCGCGGGCGGTGGGCAGGAGGTCGGCATCCGCCACCACGCGCGAGACGAGGCCGGCCGCCAGCGCCTCCTCGGCCGAGAGCGGATCGCCGGTGAAGGCCATCTCGGCGGCGCGGGAGAAGCCTACCAGCCGCGGCAGCAGCCAGGCGCCGCCGTCGCCGGCGATGATGCCGACCTTGACGAAGCTCTCGGCGAAGCGGGCGGATCGCGCGGCGATGCGGATGTCGCACATGCAGGCGAGATCGAGGCCGGCGCCGATCGCCGGGCCGTTCACCGCGGCGATGACGGGGACGTTGATGCGCTCGAAGGCGAGCGGGATGCGCTGGATGCCGTGGCGGTAATAGGCGGGGGTGGCGGCCGGCGCGGCGGCGCGGGCGGGCGCGGCTTCCTGCATCGCGCGCAGGTCTCCGCCCGAGGAAAAGGCCGAACCGGCACCGGTCAGGATCGCCACCCGGACCGCGGGATCGGCATCGATCCGTTCCAGCGCCGCGATGATGGCATCGACCATGCCGCGTTCGGAGATCGGGTTGCGGCGCGCGGGGTCGTTGAGGGTCAGAGTGACGATGCCGCCCTGCTGGTCATAGAGAACATGCTCTTCCATGGTCCGGTCCCCGCGCTGATGACGGGGACCGGTTTAGGCGGCGTCCGAGGCCGCGACCAGGGGGATCAGAGCAGCTTGGCGCCCTTGCCGATGGCGATCCAGACCCCGATCAGGAACGGCACGCCCACCAGCACCCAGGCCAGCGCCCCGGAGAGCCCGATCGGGCCGCGCGCGGCGGTGGCGGTGGCGGCGGCGCGGTCCTCGCGTTGCAGGCTGCGCTCCTTCGTCAGGGTCTCGTCGTCCATGAAATGGCGGTCGGCCACCGGGCGGACGAAGGCATTGCAGATCAGGCCGCCCAGCAGCAGCCCGGCCATGATGTAAAGGGTCAGGCTATAGACCTGCGCGTGCGGCACGCCGGCGTCGATCTCCCGCTGGCGCAGGCTGGCGATCAGCATCGGCCCGGCGATGCCGGCGACCGACCAGGCGGTGAGGAGCCGGCCGTGGATGGCGCCCACCATCTGAGTGCCGAAGACGTCGGCCAGATAGGCCGGCACGGTGGAGAACCCGCCGCCATACATCGACAGGATGATGCAGATGCTGAGCACGAACAGCCCGGGAATGCCGAGCTCGCCCCAGCGCGGCAGCAGCACGTAGAGCGCGATGCCGAGCACGAAGAAGGTGTAATACGTAACCTTGCGGCCGATCCGGTCCGACAGCGAGGCCCAGAAGAGCCGGCCCAGGCTGTTGAAGAGGCTGATGAGGCCGACCAGCCCGGCGGCGGTGCCGACGATGGCGGCGTGCAGCGCCGCCGGCGACAGCCCGGCCCCGCCGCCGATCAGCTTGGCGCCGAACACGTCGGTCAGCATCGGGCTGGCCATCGAGATCACCCCGATTCCAGCGGTGACGTTGAGGCAGAGCACGCCCCAGATCAGCCAGAATTGCGGGGTGCGGATGGCGCGGTCCAGATGGACGTGCCGCGAGGTCATCATCGCCCGCTCGCGGTCGGCGGCGGTGGGCACGTAGCCCTCCGGCAGCCAGCCGGGCGGGGCGACCCGGAAGCCCAGCGCGCCCGCCGACATGAAGATGAAATAGAGCACCCCCATCACGATCAGGGTCGGCGCCACGCCGGGCACTCCGCCATGGGCGAAATGGCCCATCAGCGCGACCGCGACCGGGGCGCCGATCATGGCGCCGCCACCATAGCCCATGATGGCGAAGCCGGTCGCGAGCCCGCGCCGGTCCGGGAACCATTTGATGAGGGTCGAGACCGGGGTGATGTAGCCGAGGCCTTGGCCGATGCCGCCCAGCACGCCGGCGCCCAGATAGACCAGCCAGAGCTGGTGGATGGACACGCCGATACCGCCCACCACCATCCCGCCGCCCCAGCACAGCGCCGCGATCAACCCGGTCCGCCGGGGGCCCGCGTGCTCCAGCCAGCCGCCGAAGACCGCCGCCGAGATCCCCAACATGGCGATGAAGGTTTCGAAGACATGGGTGACTTCGGGCACCGTCCAGTTGCAGCTGCGGGTGGTCAGGGCGGCGATGAAGCCCTGGCCCTTGCAGGCGGCGGGCGCGGCGGCGATCAGGTGCGTCATCGGCAGCCAGAAGACCGAGAATCCATAGGCCATGCCGATGCTGAGATGGATCGCCAGCGCCGCCGGCGGGACCAGCCAGCGATTGAAATTGGGGCCCGCAACGATGTAGTCGCGGTCGAGAAATCCAGGTTGGGCGGCGGTCGTGGCGCTCATACGGTCGGTCCCCCTGTGTCGTTGTTGTTGCGGTGCGGCATTCCCGCGTCGCGTCGTTTGACATTTCGTTAGCACGTGCGAATCGAGCTTGTCCAGCGGCGACTGCTCTTGTTCGCCGCCGCGGAAAGGGGCAATCATCGACACGGCGGCGCACAGGCAGCTTCTGCCGGGCCGCAGACCAAAGGGGGAACTATGTCCGGCACCACCAGTACCCAACCGGCGAGCGAAACGGCGCGCATCGCCGAAATCGCCTCGCGCATGGATCGCCTGCCGCCGTCCTGGCACGTCTGGCGGATGGTGATCCTGCTCTCGCTCGGCGGCGTGTTCGAGTTCTACGACCTGTTCTTCACCGGCTACGTGGCGCCGGGGATGATGAAATCAGGGCTGTTCTCCCCCGCCTCGCTCGGGCCGCTGGCGGCGCTGCATGTTATCGCCGTCGCCGGATTCGGCATCTTCGTGTTCGCGACCTTCTCCGGGCTATGGGTGGGCGCGCTGCTGGTCAGCCAGGTCGCCGACCGCATGGGACGGCGCAAGATCTTCGTCGGCGCGCTGTTGTGGTACTGCATCTGCTCGGCCATCATGGCGTTCGCGCAGACCGGATTCACGCTCAATCTGTGGCGCTTCATCGCCGGCATCGGCCTCGGCGTGGAACTGGTCACGATCGACGCCTATATCGCCGAGCTGATCCCCAAGGCCGAGCGTGGGCGGGCATTCTCGATCAACCAGACCATCACCTACGCGGTGGTGCCGCTGATTGCCTTCCTGGCCTGGAAGCTGGTGCCGATCGCGCCGCTCGGGCTCGACGGCTGGCGCTGGGTGGTGCTGATCGGCTCGGTCGGCGCGCTGGTGGTGTGGTTCCTCCAGCTCGGCCTGCCGGAAAGCCCGCGCTGGCTGGTCAAGCACGGCCGCTACGCCGAGGCGAGCGCGATCGTTACCGACATCGAAGCCGCGGTCACTGCCGAGAAAGGCCCGCTGCCGGCCCCGGCGCCGGAACCCGGCGAGGCCGAGGGACTCGGCTCGCTGTCGGAGGCGTTCCGTGCGCCCTATCTCGGCCGGACCATCACGCTTTCGGTGTTCAACCTGGCGCAGACCATCGGCTTCTACGGCTTTGCCGCCTGGGTGCCGACGCTGCTGATCCATCGTGGCATCCATGTCACCGCGTCGCTGGAGTACGCCTTCATCATCGCGCTCGCCAACCCGTTCGGGCCGCTGCTCGGCACCTTGTTCTCCGACAAGATCGAACGCAAATGGCAGATCGTGCTGGCCGCGGCGGGGATGCTGGTGTTCATGTCGATCTTCGCCATGCTGTCGGCCCCGCCGGCGCTGATCCTGGTCGGCGTGCTATGGACCCTCTGCGCCAACGTGATGTCGTATTCGTTCCATAACTATCAGGCGGAGCTGTTCCCGACGCGCTTCCGGGCCCGCGCGATCGGCTTCGTCTATTCCTGGAGCCGGCTCTCGGCCGCCTTCGCGGGGCTGGTGATCGGCTATCTGCTCGGCCATGGCGGGGTGCCGGCGGTGGCGGTCTTCATCGGCATCGCCATGCTGGTGGTGATCGGCTCGATCGGCATGTTCGGCCCGAATACCCGCGGGCTGGCGCTGGAGGAGATCAATCGCTGATCCGCCCCCCCGGCCCGTGGCCCAGGGTTTCGGAGCCACGGGCCGGAGCAGGACGGGCCGGAGCGGGTGTGAAGGACGGTCACGGCATGGCTGCCTGCGGCTTTCCTCGGTTCCGCGCGGCCGCGGATCGCCTTAGAACGCCTTCGGCCACGCCGCCGCAGGGAGATCTCGATGGACCAGACCAGCCCCGACGCGCACGAGGAAATCCGCGAGGAAGTGCGCAAGCTCTGCGCCCACTTCCCCGGCGAGTACTGGCGCAAGCTGGACGCCGCGCGCGGCTACCCCACCGAGTTCGTGACCGCGCTCACCGAGGCCGGCTACCTCGCCGCCCTGATCCCCGAGGAATATGGCGGCGCCGGCCTGCCGCTCTCCGCCGCCGCCGCCATCCTGGAGACGATCCAGGCCGAGGGCTGCAACGGGGCCGCCTGCCACGCCCAGATGTACATCATGGGGACGATCCTGCGGCACGGATCGGAGGCGCAGAAGCGGGAATACCTGCCGAAGATCGCCACCGGGGCGCTGCGGTTGCAGGCCTTCGGCGTGACCGAACCGACCTCCGGCACCGACACCACCAGTCTGCGCACCTTCGCCCGGCGCGAGGGAGACCGCTACATCGTCAACGGCCAGAAGGTCTGGACCTCGCGCGCCGAACATTCCGACCTGATGCTGCTGCTGGCGCGCACCACCCCGCGCGAGCAGGCGAAATCCCGCACCGACGGGCTTTCCACCTTCATCGTCGATATGCGCGCCGCCCTCGGCCACGGCATGACGATCCGGCCGATCCGCAGCATGATGAACCATAATTCCACCGAGATCTTCTTTGACAACATGGAGGTTCCGGCGGCGAACCTGGTGGGGGACGAAGGCCGCGGCTTCCGCTACATCCTGGACGGGATGAACGCCGAGCGGCTGCTGATCGCCGCCGAGTGCATCGGCGACGCCAAATGGTTCACCGCGAAATCGGTGGCCTACGCGAAGGACCGGCGCATCTTCGACCGCCCGATCGGGCAGAACCAGGGCATCCAGTTTCCGATCGCGCGCGCCTATGCGCAGATGCGCGCCGCCGAGCTGCTGGTGGCCGAGGGCTGCCGCCGCTTCGCCGAGGGCCTGCCCTGCGGCGAACAGGCGAACATGGCGAAGATGCTGGCCGCCGAGGCGTCCTGGGCCGCCGGCGAGGCCTGTATCCAGACCCATGGCGGCTTCGGCTTCGCCGAGGAATACGATGTCGAGCGCAAGTTCCGCGAGACGCGGCTCTATCAGGTGGCGCCGATCAGCACCAACCTGATCCTGTCCTATCTGGCCGAGCATGTGCTCGGCCTGCCGCGGAGCTACTGAGATGGCGGCGCTGTCGGGGCTGCTGGTGGTCTCCCTGGAACAGGCGGTCGCGGCGCCCTATTGCAGCTCCCGGCTCGCGGATGCCGGGGCGCGGGTCATCAAGGTGGAGCGGGCCGAGGGGGATTTCGCGCGCGGCTATGACACCGCCGCGCGCGGGCTTTCCAGCTATTTCGTCTGGCTCAATCGCGGCAAGCAG
The DNA here is from genome assembly GCA_021807785.1 of Pseudomonadota bacterium. GTDB lineage: Bacteria > Pseudomonadota > Alphaproteobacteria > Acetobacterales > Acetobacteraceae > JAJZVS01. Next base: position 1,090 of record JAKBCO010000019.1, on the reverse strand, counting down.
AGCCTGGTGGCGGATCTGAAAGCGCCCGCGGATGCGGCCCTGCTGCACCGGCTGCTGGCGCGGGCGGACGTCTTCATCCAGAACCTCGCGCCGGGGGCGGCGGGGCGCGCGGGGTTCGGTTCGGAGGCGCTGCGCGCGCGGCATCCGCGGCTGATCACGGTGGATATTTCCGGCTATGGGGAGAGCGGCGAATACGCCTCCATGAAGGCCTACGATCTGCTGGTGCAGGCGGAATCGGGGCTGGCCATGGTCACCGGGCGGCCGGAGGGGCCGGGCCGGGTGGGCGTGTCCGCTTGCGACATCGCCTGCGGCATGGCCGCCCATGCGGGGGTGCTGGAGGCGCTGATCGAGCGCGGCGCGACCGGGCGCGGCAAGGGCATCGCGGTCAGCCTGTTCGACGGCATGGCGGATTGGATGAACGTCCCGCTGCTCTATTTCGAGGGTACCGGCAAGGCACCGGAACGGATGGGTCTCGCTCATCCGTCCATCTGCCCCTACGGGGCGTTCCCGCTCGCCGACGGGGCGCTGGTGCTGATCTCGATCCAGAACGAGCGCGAATGGGCGGAGTTCTGCGCGGTCTTCCTGGAGGAGCCGGATCTGCCCCGGCGGGCGGGGTTCGAGACCAACGTGATCCGCGTGACCAACCGGGCGATGGTGGATGCGCATGTCGCCGCCGCCTTCGCGCGCCTCGACCGCGAACAGGCGGCGGCGAAGCTGCGGGCGGCGAACACCGCGTTCGGGTTCGTCAACGATGTCGCCGCCTTCGCGCGCCATCCGGCTCTGCGCCGCGCCACGGTGGCGACGCCGAACGGACCGGTGCGGATCGCCGCGCCCCCGGTGCGGAGCAGCGACGGCGCGCCGGAGCTGGGGCCGGTGCCGGCGATCGGGGAGCACTCGGCGGCGATCCGGCGGGAATTCGCCGGGTAGGCGAGCCCCTACCCGCCCACCGATTGCACCGCGGTGAACGGCACGGTGAGCGCGCCCAGCGAGAGTTGCAGCCCGGAGGCGGTGTTCTGCACCCCGGTCGCGGTTCCGGTCACGGTGAAGGGCAGCACCGAGGTGCTGCCGTCGGCGTTGGCGCCGATCACCG
>JAKBCO010000233.1 GCA_021807785.1 Pseudomonadota bacterium | reverse complement strand
CGCCGACGAGCCGCCGCCCCCAGCCGCGACGCGGCTTCGGCGCGCGCGGCGCGGCGCGGCGCGGGCCAGGGGGAGCGGGGCGGCGGGAACGGCGCGGCGTGAGCGGCTGGTCGGCGGAGAGCGAGGGCGGCATGAAGCCGCATATGGCGCCTTTCCCGGCCCGAGACCAGGAGCGTCAATCGGGCATGAGATGAGGGGCGCCGCGCCTTGCGCGGCGCCCCCCCAGGGTCAGCGGCCGCGGGCCGCCATGCCCGGCGCGGCGAGGCCGTACAGGTCGGGATGGTGCAGCTCCACTTCCCGTGTCTCCGGCCCGGCGAGGGCCCCGACGACCATCAGCACCCCGCCGATCACCAGCAGCACGATCGGCGTGAAGACATAGGGCATGAAATGGGCGAGGCCGAGCAGGTAGAAGCCCGAAAAGGCCGGGATCACCACCGCCACGCTGTAGCCGATGCCGTAGCCGCTGGCCCGGACATGGGTGGGAAAGCGCTCACAGATATAGGGGGTGGCGATCCCCCAGGGCGCCAGCACCAGCGCGTAGAACAGGCCGGCCAGCACGGTGGTGCCGAGCACCGTGCCGCCCTCGATCGCGTTTGTCACCATGGCGAAATAGAGCGCCGGGCAGGCGAACAGCAGAAATACTCCGCAGAGCGCGATGGCCGGCCGCCTTCCGATCATCTGGCTGAGCAGGGCGCAGCCGATGAAGCCGAAGAACTGCACGATGCTGGCGAGCAGGAAGCCGTTGGTGGTCAGCTCGCTTGGCACATGCAGCTGCTGGATCATCATGCCCGGCAGCACCGAGGCCGCCTGCGCGGTCAGCCAGAAGCCCGACATCATCAGGAACACCTGGCCGAGGCTGCGCAGGTGTCGGCCCGAGAGCACCTCCCGGAGGGGCGCGGGGCTCTTTTCCGCCGCCTGCCACATGCCGGACTCCGGAACGCTGCGGTAATAGATCAGGAAGGCGAAGGCGAGGACGCCGCCGAACAGGAACGGAACCCGCCAGCCCCAGGCCAGATATTCCGCCTTCGTGGTGACCGCCAGCATCAAGGCGGTGACCAGCGAGACCACCGCGAAGCCGAGCGGATAGGCGGCCTGGATCAGGCCGCCGACGAAGCCCCGCCGCTCCTTCGGGACCATCTCCAGCGCCAGGGTGTTGTTGGAGGTGTATTCGCCGCCCATGAAGATGCCGTCAACGAAGCGCAGCAGGATCAGCAGCACCAGCGACCAGGCCCCGATGCTGGCGTTGCCGGGCAGGAAGGCGATCAGCGCCGTCAGGGTGCCGAAGCCGGCGATGCTGATGATGGTGGTGCGGCGGCGCCCGATCTTGTCGGCCCAGTGGCCGAAGATCACCGCCCCGCATGGCCGCCCGAGCAGGGTCGCCGCGAAGGTGAAATAATAAATGGTGGTGCTGGCGGAGGCGCTCAGGCCCTTCGGCAGAAAATAGCCGATCACCGGGGCGAGCGCGAGCACCGGCAGATAGATGTCGAAGAAATCGACCGCGAAGCCAACGAAGCCGGCAACGATGGTGCGGCGGGCTTCGGGCGGCAGCTTCTGCTCGCCGAACAATCCTGATTTCATCGCACTCCTCCCTTTCGCCGATTGTTTTCCGGACGGATGATCCGTCGGGCACCGGCTGACGGCAGGATAGGCGCAGTTCGGGCGGAGGGGGAAGCCTGGGCGGCGTCACGCGGTGGTGCGGGAATGCCGGGCGGGCGGCCCGTGACCTGCGCCTCCGATCTCGATCAAACCTTCGCGCGCGTGGGCGCCGATATCGGGCCCCGGCGGAGCGGTCGGGGCGCGGAGACCGTGAACCACCACCGAGCGGCACCGAGAGAAGGAGGATGCTGCCGGTTTCCGGGCGTTTGGTTTATCCCGGTGCCGAGGGGATCCGGGGATACCGCGCGCAGGGTTGGCGTGGTGGCTGCGCGCAAAACAAGACGATACCCGTCTTCCGCGGGAAGACGGGCCTATCCCCCCCAAAGGGGTGGCGCTGTCGATGGACATTGGTGCCCGCCGGGGGACTCGAACCCCCACGCCCCACGGGCCGCGGATTTTAAGTCCGCTGCGTCTGCCGTTCCGCCAGGCGGGCCGCGCCTGCGCGCGCTCCGGGTAGCAGACCGGCCCCACCCCGGCCATACTCGCCCCGCCGCACCCGGGGGAGACCGCAGCGATGCCCGCCAGCAAGGATCATTACCGCGAGGCGATGGCCCGCCTCGGCGCCGCGGTCAACGTCATCACCACCGACGGGCCGGGGGGACGCGCCGGCTTCACCGCCTCGGCCGTGTGCAGCGTCACCGACACCCCCCCCACCCTGCTGGTCTGCGCCAATCGCAGCAACGATTCCTACCCGGCCTTCGTCGCCAACCGGGTGCTCTGCGTGAACACCCTGGCCCCGCCCGGGGAGCATCTCTCGCCGCTCTTCGCCGGCCTCACCGACCAGCCGCTCGAGGCCCGCTTCGACAGCGCCGAGTGGACCCGGCTCGCCACCGGCGCGCCGGTGCTGACGGATGCCGCCGCCGCCTTCGACTGCCGCATCGACCAGGTGGTGAGCGTCGGCACCCATGACGTCTTCTTCTGCGTGGTGGAGGCGACTCATCTCGGTCCGCTGCACGAGGGGCTGATCTACTACGCCCGCGCCTATCACCGGATCACCCGCCCGGGCTGACCCCGCCCCGCCCGGGGAGCAACCCGCGCGCCGCGAGGTTGCGCATCAGCGCCGCCACCCCGAAGCGCCACGGCGCGCAGGCATCGGTGGGGGCCATCCGGTTCACCAGCCGCCCCAGCCCGGGGGCGGCGATGGTGACGATATCGCCGCGGTGATGGGTGAACCCCTGGCCCGGGGCATCGCGGTCCTGCACCGGGGCGAACATGGTGCCCAGGAACAGCACCGCCCCGTCCGGGTAGCGGTGATGCGGGTTCAGCATCTGCGCCACCAGGTCGGCCGGATCGCGGCTGATGCGCGCCAGCGCCGAGCTCCCGGTCAGCCGGAATCCGTCCGCCCCCGCCACCTCCAGGCTGACGGTGACGGCGCGGATCGCGTCGAGGCCGAAGCCGGCGTCGAACAGCCGCAGGAACGGGCCGATCGCGCAGGAGGCATTGTTGTCCTTGGCCTTGCCCAGCAGCAGCGCCGACCGCCCCTCCACGTCGCGCAGATTGACGTCGTTGCCCAGGGTGGCGCCGACGATCCGCCCGTCGGAGGCGACCGCCAGCACCACCTCCGGCTCCGGATTGTTCCAGGAGGACGCGGGATGCAGCCCCGCCTCCATCCCCGTCCCCACCGCGGCCATCGGCTGGCATTTGGTGAAGATCTCGGCATCCGGGCCGATCCCCACTTCCAGATACTGGCTCCAGGCGCCGGAAGCGGTCAGCACCTCCTTGAGCCGCGCCGCCTCCGCCGAGCCGGGGCGCAGCCGGGCGAGATCGTCGCCCACCAGCGCCGTGACCTCGGCGCGGATGGCGATGGCGGCGGCGGCATCGCCCCGCGCCTTCTCCTCGATCACCCGTTCGATCAGGGAGATGGCGAAGGTGACCCCGGCCGCCTTCACCGCCTGCAGATCGACCGGGGCCAGCAGCCAGGGCTGCGCCGGGTCGCGGGACTCGGGCGGGGTGTTGGCGGCCACCGCGGCCACCGTTCCCACCGCCGGCCCGTCGGCCGCGCGCAGCGCCGCGGCCGGGTCCGGCGCCTCGCAGAGGTCGCGGATGGTGGGGAAGGCGGCGGAGATGTCGTGCAGCCGCCCGTCGCGCACCGCCACCACGGCGGGTCCCGCGACCGCCGGCAGCCACGCCCGCCCGGCCAGGGCGGCGCGGTCGGCGTCCTCGGGCAGCACCGGGTGCAAGGCTTCGGCCAGATCCGTCATCGTCCCCTCCCGTTCGGCGGATCCCGGGCTATATCCATCCGGGACAAACAGCAACGGGACGGGGGCGCGCATGGGCCTGTTCGGCGGAAGCAAACCAGACGCGGCCGGGTTTCCGGTCCAGCTGACGGAGACGGAATGGCGGAACCGGCTGACACCCGAGCAGTTCCGGGTGCTGCGCGGCCACGGCACCGAGCGCGCCGGCGCCAGCCCGCTGAACGCGGAAAAGCGGCCCGGCCGGTTCCTCTGCGCCGGCTGCGGGGCGGCGCTGTTCGACATGGCGGACAAGTTCGAATCCGGCACCGGCTGGCCGAGCTTCACCGCCCCGCTGGCCGAGGGGGTCGGCACGTCGGAGGACCGCAGCTTCTTCATGACCCGCACCGAGGTCCATTGCGCCAACTGCGGCGGGCATCTGGGCCATGTGTTCCCCGACGGGCCGCCGCCCACCGGGCAGCGCTACTGCATGAACGGGCTGGCGCTGCGCTTCGCCCCGGCGGAAAAATCCGCGCCGGGGGAGGGGGCTTGATCCAGATCAATGCGGCGGCGGCGGCGGCGTGGTGTTGTTGCGCCATCGGCGACGATCGCACGCCGACGCTTGCGTTTCCTCCCTGAACTTGGCGGCGCCTTCGCGGGCGCCGCCTTTTTCTTGTGCGTGCGCCGTCCAACCCACGAGAATCGGGGCTGGCGTTCCCGCTGCCCGCGGTGTTCACTCCCGTTCATGCGCCGCTGCTTCGCCCTGCTCGCCTGCCTGCTGGCCTTGTCCGCCTGCGCGGCGGACCCGCGCGCGCTGGGTTTGACCGGCGCCGCGCCGCCGACCCCGCCGCGGGCGCATAGCGACGCCACCGTGGGCCTGCCCGGCCTGCCGGAGCCGGCCGGCACCGGCGGCCGGTATTACGGCCAGCCCTGAGGCGGGCGGCGGGCTCGGCCGGGCCCGAACGCATCCGCCCCGGTCCGTGTTTCTCCATCCTGGCGACATCCTGGCGACCCGACGTTGCCCCCGTCGCGCGCCCCGTCGCGGTCCCCCGTCGCGGTCCCCGCTGCGCGCCCCCGTCCAGGCCGCTCCCGTCATGGCCGGGCTTGACCCGGCCATCCACCCAAGACCTTCCCACCCCGGACCTTCGCCGGCCACCGGACCAGCATTAACCCCTCATTAGCAAAAAAGTCCTTGCCATTCATGCGTCCGTTGTTCTACCTTCCCCCCATCAACAACCCAGGACCCGCCCACCCCGCCATGCCGCCCCGCCCCGTCACCCAGTTCCTGACCCATGTCGGCACGCTCCTCACCGCGCTGCTCACCCGCGTCACCA
>JAKBCO010000232.1 GCA_021807785.1 Pseudomonadota bacterium | reverse complement strand
GAGCTGGCGCCGACCGAGGCGCTGTTCGCCGCCCCCGCCGATCCCTATACGCGCGGGCTGCTGGCGGCGATGCCGGAGGTGCTCCCGGCGCCGGCGATCGCGCGGCGGCTGGCGGTGATCGCCGGCGGGGGGAAGGGCGCGGGGACGGCAGGGGCCGGCGCCGGCTGAGCCCGCCCTACGCCGCGCTCACGAACCCATCCAGCACCCGCTTGGTGCCCGCCTTGTCGAACGCCACCTCCAGCCGGTGATCCTCGGCGGCGGTCACCGTGCCGTAGCCGAATTTCTCGTGGAAGACCCGCGCTCCCGCCGCGAACGCCGCCGCCGGCGCGGGCCGCGGGGCGAGTTCCCACGCTCCCGCCAAACGCGGCGGCGGGGCGGCGATCCGCGCCATCCCGCCGGCGGCGATCGCGCCCGAGCGGACCACCGCCGCCTCCGGCAGCTCGTCCAGGAACCGGCTCGGCACGCTGTCCTGCCAGTTGGCATAGATGCGCCGATGCGCGGCGTGGCTCACGATCGCGCGCACCCGCGCCCGGGTCAGGCCGACATAGGCCAGCCGCCGCTCCTCCTCGAGACCCTTGGCCCCGCCGGCGTCCATGGCGCGGAGGTTGGGAAACACCCCGTCCTCCCAGCCGGGCAGGAACACGGTGTCGAACTCCAGCCCCTTGGCGCCGTGCAGGGTCATCAGGTTCACCCGGTCCTCGGCGGCGTCGGTCTCGGTCTCGGTGACCAGGGCGACGTGGTCGAGAAACCCGCCCAGGGTCTCGAACTCCGCCATCGCGCGCACCAGCTCCTTCAGGTTTTCCAGCCGTCCCGGGGCGTCGGCGGATTTGTCGGCCTGCCACATCGCGCTGTAGCCGCTCTCGTCGAGCACGGTTTCGGCCGCCGTCACATGGCCCTGGGCGTCCAGCACGCCGTGCCAGCGGTCGAGGTCGCGCAGCAGCCCGGTCAGCCCCGCCCGCGCCGGCCCGCGCAGCGCCCCGCGCTCCAGCAGCGCGCCGGCGGCGGCGGCGAGCGGGATGCCGGCCGCGCGCGCCGCCTCGCGCAGGCTGCGCAGCGCCGTTTCCCCCACGCCGCGGCGGGGCAGGTTGACGATGCGCTCGAAGGCCAGGTCGTCGGCCGGCTGCGCCAGGACCCGCAGATAGGCGAGCGCGTCGCGGATCTCCTGGCGTTCGTAGAAGCGCAGCCCGCCGACGATGCGGTAGGGGATGGCCAGGGTCAGCAGCCGTTCCTCGAAGGCGCGGGTCTGGAAGCCGGCGCGCACCAGCACCGCGATCTCGGCCAGCTTATGGCCCTCGGCGCGCAGCGCCTCGATCCGCCCGCCGACCATGCGGGCTTCCTCGTCGGAATCCCACACTCCCACCACCGCGACCTTCTCCCCGGCGGCGGCGATGCCGGGACGGAGGGTCTTGCCCAGCCGTCCCTCGTTATGCGCGATCAGCCCCGCGGCGGCGGCGAGGATGGCGGGGGTGGAACGGTAATTGGTTTCCAGCCGGACGATCCGCGCGCCCGGGAAATCGCGCTCGAAGCGCAGGATGTTCTCCACCTCGGCGCCGCGCCAGGAGTAGATGGACTGGTCGTCGTCGCCGACGCAGCAGAGGTTGCGGTGGCCCTCGGCCAGCAGGCGCAGCCACAGATACTGCGCGACGTTGGTGTCCTGGTATTCATCGACCAGGATGTAGCGGAAGCGGCGCCGGTATTCGGCCAGCAGGTCGGGCTGCGCGCGCAACAGCTCGATGACGTGCAGCAGCAGATCGCCGAAATCCACCGCGTTGAGGGTGGCGAGCCGGGCCTGGTAGTCGGCGTAGAGGGCGCGCGCCTGGCCGGCGGCGAAATCGGTGTCCTCGGCGGCGGTGACCCGCGCCGGGGTCAGGCCGCGGTCCTTCCAGCGCTGGATCACGCCGGCCAGGGTAGCCGGCGGCCAGCGCTTGATGTCCAGCCGCGCCGCCTCCATCAGCTGGCGCAGCAGGCGGATCTGGTCGTCGGTGTCGAGGATGGTGAAATTGGGCGACAGCCCCGCAAGCGCCGCATGGGCGCGCAGCATCCGCGCCGACAGCGCATGGAAGGTGCCGAGCCAGAGCCCGTCCGCCGGGCGGCCGAGCAGGGCGGAGACCCGCTCGCGCATCTCGCGAGCCGCCTTGTTGGTGAAGGTGACCGCCAGCACCTGCGAGGGCCAGGCGCGGCCGGTGAGCAGGATATGGGCGAAACGCGTGGTCAGCACCCGGGTCTTGCCGGTGCCGGCGCCCGCCAGGACCAGCAGCGGCCCGTCCAGGGTTTCCACCGCCAGGCGCTGTTCGGCGTTGAGGCGGGCGAGGTAATCGGCCATGGCCCGACTTGCCCCGGGCGGCGGCGCGGGGCAAGGGGCGCGGGTGCGGGCCGGCGCCGACCTGCTTTGCCAACCGGGACTCTCCCGCTTCGTGTGCCGCCTTGCCCCGGCCCGCCCCCTCTGCTACAGCGCGGGCCGATTATTTGACCAATGTGTGACAGTCCCTCCGGCCGCGCCGGCCACCGCTGTCGCCAGCAGCCCGAGAGCGTTCCATGGCCGTACCCAAGCGAAAGACCAGTCCCTCCCGCCGGGGGATGCGCCGCAGCCACCACGCGCTGCGCGCCGAGGCGCATAGCGAGTGCCCGAATTGCGGGGACGTGAAGCGCCCGCATCACATCTGCTCCCATTGCGGCTTCTATGACGGACGCGAGGTGGCGCCCGCCGGCGATGGCCTCAAGGGCGTCGTGCGCGTCTGACGCCGCGGCACGGCGAGGGGGCGGCGTGCGTGGATCCGGACCGTGAGCGAACGCTTCACCCTGGCGATCGATGCCATGGGCGGCGACCGTGCGCCGGAGATCGTGCTGCGTGGCCTGGAACTCGCCGCCGAGCGCCATCCGGGCGCCCGCTTCCTGCTGGTCGGTGACGAGCCGCGGCTGCGGCCGATGCTGGCCGGGCTGCGCCGCGCCGCCGCCGCCTGCACCATCCGCCATGCCCCCGACGTGATCGGCAACGACCTCAAGCCCACCGCCGCGCTCAGGATGCGCGGGGCCTCGATGCGCGTCGCCATCGACGCGGTGGCGGCCGGGGAGGCCGAGGGCGTGGTTTCGGCCGGCAATACCGGCGCCCTGCTGGCGCTGGCCAAGGTCGTGGTCAAGACCCTGCCCGGGATCGACCGTCCGGCGATGGCCGCCATCGGCCCCTCGGCGCGCGGCGACGTGGTGATGCTGGATCTCGGCGCCAATGTCACCTGCGACGCCCGCAACCTGGTCGAATTCGCCGTCATGGGCGATGTCTTCGCCCGCGCGGTGCTGGGCCTGCCGTCGCCCTCGATCGGGCTGTTGAACGTGGGCGCCGAGGAGCTCAAGGGCGATGACCGGGTGCGCGAGGCAGCCGAAGTGCTGCGCGCCTCGCCGCTGGCGGCGCAGTTCCGCGGCTTCGTCGAGGGCCATGATCTCACCGCCGGCACCACCGACGTGATCGTGACCGACGGCTTCACCGGCAATGTCGCGCTCAAGACCGCCGAGGGGGCGCTCAAGCTGGTGGGCGATCTGCTGCGCATGGTGTTCCGCTCCTCGCTCGCCGCCCGCCTCGCCTATCTGCTGGCGCGGCCGGCGCTGGAACGGCTGCGCGAGTGGCTCGATCCGCGCCGCTACAACGGCGCGGTGATGCTGGGGCTGAACGGCGTGGTGGTGAAGTCGCATGGCGGCACCGATGCCGAGGGCTTCGCCCACGCCGTCGATGTGGCGATGGACATGGTGATCCACCGCTTCAACGACCGCATCCGCGAGGGCCTCGCCGCCCTGATCGCCGCCGGCGCGCTGCCCGGGCGGCGGCTGGCCGCCGCGCAATAACCCTGTGCCCAAGGACAATCCGATGCCTCCCCGTTCCCTGCTGGCCGGCGTCGGCGCCTATCTGCCCGCGCGCATCGTCACCAATGACGAGCTCGCCGCGCGGCTCGAGACCTCGGATGCCTGGATCCGCGAGCGCACCGGCATCCGCCAGCGCCATATCGCCGCGCCGCACGAGACCTGCGCCTTCATGGCCACCGAGGCGGCGCGCGCCGCGCTGGCCCAGGCCGGCGCCGAACCGTCCGAGGTGGACGCGATCCTGCTGGCCACCGCCACCCCCGATCAGGCGTTTCCGGCGACCGCGCTCCGGGTGCAGGCCGCCCTTGGGGTGCCGGGCGGGTTCGGCTTCGATCTTTCCGCCGCCTGCGCGGGGTTCGTCTATGCGCTGTCGGTGGCCGACGCGATGATCCGCGCCGGCCAGGTGCGCGGGGTGCTGGTGATCGGCTCGGAGGTCTATTCGCGCATCCTGGACTGGACCGATCGCGGCACCTGCGTGCTGTTCGGCGACGGCGCCGGGGCGGTCTTCCTGCGCGCCGGCATCGGCTCGGGCCGCATCGACCGCGGCGTGCTGTCCACCCATCTGCACGCGCAGGGCACGCTCGGCGATATTCTTTACGTGGACGGATCGGTCGGGCAGCGCGACAAGCCCGGCACCCTGGTGATGAACGGGCGGGAGGTCTTCCGCCACGCCGTGGTACGGCTGGCCGAGGCGGTCGATGAGGCGCTGGCGGCCAATGGGATGACGATGCGCGACGTGGATTGGCTGGTGCCGCACCAGGCCAATGCGCGGATCATCGAGGCGATGGGCAAGCGGCTGGGTCTGCCATCCGAGCGGGTGGTGGTGACGGTGGACCGGCACGCCAACACCTCCGCGGCCTCGGTGCCGCTGGCGCTGGCCGAGGCGGTGGCCGACGGGCGCATCCGCCAGGGGGATCTGGTGCTGCTGGAGGCGCTGGGGGGCGGGCTGACCTGGGGCTCGGCGCTGGTTCGGATGTAGGCTGGCGGCGGATTTGCCGTGCCTTGGGGGCTGAAGGCGCAAGCCCCCCGTGATCGCCGCCCCCCCGTCATGGCCGGGCTTGACCCGGCCACCCACCCGAGCACGTGCCCACCCCGAGCCGCCGTCTCCCCGGGCCTCAAACTAAAATCCCCTCCCACAAGACATTATTCTTGACACCCCACCCGCGTTCGCGCTACAACCCCTCGGTCATCAACCGCCCAGGAGCCCGCGCCGCCCGATGCTGACGTACCTCACCACGCTTCTCACCAGCCTGGCCGAGCGCGTCACCACCCTGGGCGCCGCCCGCACCCGCGCCCCCTCGGCGCCGGCCACCCCGCTCG
>JAKBCO010000231.1 GCA_021807785.1 Pseudomonadota bacterium | reverse complement strand
GCTACCGCCCCCGCCTCACCAGCTCCGGATCTCCCAGATAATCCGGCACCGCATACGCGGTCAGCTTCGCCACGTCGTGCAGGATCACCTGCCCCCCATGCGTCTCCACTCCGAACCCGCGCAGGGTGGCGAAGGCGCGCGACAGATTCTCCTGCCGGCAGCCCAGCCTTGCCGCCAGCAGCCCCTTCTCGAACGGCAGGCGGAACTCGGCCCGTGGCGCCTCGCGGTCCTCCATCTGGTCCAGCAGATACGCCCCCAGGCGCTGCGCCGAAGTGCGCAGCTTCAAATCCCGCACATGCCGCACCATCCCGCGGGAATCGCGCGAAACCGCGCGCAGCAGCGCCCCGCCCAGCGCCGGCTCGCGCTCGGCCAGCGTGCGCAGCTTCGGCGCCTCCACCGCGATCAGCTCCGTCTCACTCACCGCATGAGCGGTCTGCAGGTACGGCAGGGCGGCGAAGATGGAGGCGAGCAGCAGGTCCCCCACCGGGCGGATCACGTCCACCACCGCGGCGCTGCCGTCGGGCATGGAGGAGGACAGCGCCACCAGCCCATCCAGCAGGAAATACAGCACCACCGGCATGGTGCCCTGGCGGAACAGCTCGGCGTTCCGCGGAAACCGCACCACGCGGGAAAACATGTCGATCTCCTCCAGCACCGCGTTCGCCACCTTCGCCAACGCCGGCACCCGCCGCAGCTGTTTCGCCCCTGGCCGCATCCGATGCTACCTTTCCATCCAGGCGTTCCACCCGGGGGCGCAGTGTCGCGCCGACTTGCCTAACGTTCAAACCACAGGATCGCGGATTTGCAATTTGTAATCCGCCGGCCAGCAGGAGGCCAAATGAAAGCGATCGTCTGCGAAGCCTATGGCGGCCCCGAGGTTCTGGCCTGGCGCGAGGTGCCCGACCCGCCGCCGCCCGGCCCGGGCGAGGTGCTGCTGCGCCTTCTCGCCCGCGGGGTGCAGTATGTCGATGTGCTGATGGCCGCCGGGACCTACCAGTTCCGCCCCGAACCGCCGTTCATTCCCGGCTCCGAGGCCGCCGGGGAGGTGCTGGCCGTCGGCCCCGGCGTAACCCGCTTCCACCCCGGCGACCAGGTAATGAGCCGCCATCGCCTCGGCGCCTTCGCCGAGCGCGCGGTGGTGCCCGAATCCGCCTGCGAATCAGTGCCGGCGGGGCTGAGCCTGGAACAGGCCGGGGTGTTCCGCGCCGCCCACGCCACCGCCTACCATGCGCTGCTGCAACGCGGGCGGCTGGCATCCGGGGAATGGGTGCTGATCCACGGCGCGGCGGGCGGCATCGGCATCGCCGCGATCCAGGTGGCGAAGCTGATGGGCGCCCGCGTCATCGCCACCGCCGGCACCGAGGCCAAGCGCGCCGCCTGCCTGGAGGAGGGCGCCGATCACGCCATCCCCTATGCCGGCGGGTTCCTGGACGCGGTGAAGGCGCTGACCGGCGGGCGCGGGGTGGATATCGTCTATGATCCGATCGGCGCCGGCGTGACCGAGGACTCGCTGCGCTGCCTGGCCTGGGGCGGGCGGCTGCTGATCCTGGGGTTCCTCGGCGGCGGTCCGGCCAATATCCGCAGCAACTATCTGCTCATCAAGGGGATCGAGGCGATCGGGGTGCGAATCGGCGGCTTGCAGGAGGCGAACCCGGCGCTGGCCGAGGCCAATGCGCGCGACCTCGCCCGGCTCGCGGGCGAGGGGAAGCTCCGCCCGCGCATCTCGCACCGGTTTCCGCTGGAACGTGCGGCGGACGCGCTGCGCGCGGTGATGGCGCGGGAGGTGATCGGCAAGGCGGTGCTGGTGGGGTGAGCGCGCCGGGATCGCTGACGGTCGAGGACCGCCGCTCGTGGCAGCTCAATGCCGCCGCGCTGGCGGCTGCCGTCGCCGCCTGGGACCGATGAGTGCCGAAAATCCGCGCCACCGTCGCCACCGCCCGGCGGGCCAACCCGTCGGCGCGCGCGTACCTGGATCGCATCGAGGCGCTGGCCGGCGAAGGACCGATATCGTTCCGCGAGGCGATGCTCACCTTGACCGACGCGGGCCGGGTGCTGCGATCGTGCTCGCCGCGAGCGGGGATATCACCTCAGCCGGAACGCCAGCGCGTGCTGCGCGCGACCCGCGGGTTGGGCGCTGTCACGGCCAAAGGTCCTTGACATGATCGATACCGCGGCCGGCAGGTGGCCCGGCCGGCGTTCGCGCTCGCGCTCGCGCTCGCGGAGAGATCGAAACCGGGCAGGCCGGCGGTTGAAAGGCGATTGAGAGCACTCTTGCGGCAGCAAACCGGCTGAGAACCCAGGTGCGGCAATGTCCAACCTTGATGTCCATCCCGTATTCGGCGCGACGTCATCGCCGGATCGCCATATCCCGGCGAGATCGGCAACCTCCGGGAGGTTGGCGGCCACGAGCCTGGCCCGACGCCTTCCGCCCTACGCGGTATTCCTGCTGATCGCCGGCATCAACGTTCTGCTGCTCTGCGTCCTGACTCCGCCCTTCCAGGTACATGACGAATTCCAGCACTATTTTCGCAGCTATCAGCTGAGCGAGGGAAGAGCGATCGGCACCGTTCGGCACGGCAAGCCGGGGGCTGAGCTTCCCGCCTCGCTGCCGGCATTCGTCATGCATTCCTGGGGAACGCTGAGAGTCTGGCAAAAATCCCCGTTGCAATCGGAATCCCTCGAACGGACCTGGCGTGACTTCAAACAGCCGTTGGCTCCCGCGCAAAAGACGTTCGCTCATTTTCTGATGGTGAGCTACTCGCCGATCATGTACGTCCCCCGGGCGCTGGGGATGGCAATCGGCCGGTGGTTCTCTCTGTCACCGCTAGGCCTTCTCTACGCGGCCCGGCTGGCAAATGCCGTGATGCTGGTGGCGGTGACGGCGGCGGCCTTGTGGATCATGCCGGCCGGCCGGGAACTGGCACTTGCGATCGTCCTGCTTCCGGGGTGCCAGTATGAGTTCGGCTCGGTTGCCGAGGACGGCGTGGTCATCGCGGCAACTTTCATGTTTTGCGCGCTGGTGATGAGGAGCGCCGAAAGGCGCTCCTGGTCTGCCGGTGCTGTTGTCGCAGCCTTGCTCGCAGGTTCCGTGGTCTGTGCCAAGCTTGTCTATGCGCCCTTGCTCGCCCTGGCGCTGCCGCTACGTCTGGGTCGGGAGATGCCCCGCCGGTTGCTCCTCGTCGATCTCACGATCGGCGTGGTTTCGCTGGGGAGCGCCCTGGCCTGGTATCATCTCTCCCACGCGACATTGCATTCGTTCTTGTTACGGCCATCTGAAATCTCTGCGAAAGAGCATCTCATTCTTTCGCATCCCCTGCAATTCGTTTGGTCCATCCTTCTGGATCTGCGCCATCATGGATTCTTCTATTTCCAGGATGCGATCGGGTGGTTGGGTGTATGGACCGTGCCGTTGCCGGTGGTCAGCTACCTCCTGGCGGCCGTGGCCATGGTTGCGGGCGGCTTGGCGAGTGTCGGACTCGGGACGAACAGCCGCCCGGCGCTCGGAGCGTGGTGCCTCGCCCTTGGTATCGGGGTCGTCGTTCTGCTCGAAACGGCGATGTTTCTGGTCAACAGCCCGCTTGGAACGCTCCACGTCGAGGGGATGCAGGGACGCTATTTCCTTCCTCTGGGCGCACTTGCGGCCGTTGGCGTCGCTGGCATGAGAGGTGTCCGGCTCCCGACCACGGTGCTGAATCTGGTCTATGTCGAGATGATCGGTATCCTGGTCCTGAACACCGGTGCCCTGGATTACTCGGTAATCTTCGGATTCCATCTACTGCGATGACGATCCGCCGGGATGTCAGGCGCTGACTACCTGCGCCCCGCCTACCCCCCGCGCGGCAGCAGCACCGCCACCGCCCCGGGCCGCAGCGTGACCAGGTAGGTCCGGTACCCCTCCACCACCGCCCCCCCGCGTCGCCGCCAGATCACCCCCAGCGGACGCACCGAGGCCCAGGGCGCGGCGCGCGGCGGGCCGGCGCGATGCAGGCTGCGCACCAGCAGCCCGGTGCCCATTCCCGCCACCGGGCGCGGCAGGGCGAAATAGCCCCAGCGCGGCTCGGCCGCGATCAGGCGGACCTCGCGCGGCAGGTGGAAGGCGAGTTCGCCGGCCACGTCGTAGTCGGTGGCGGCGATGTAATCCGCCCCATGGGCGCGTGCCTCCGCCGCCGCCCGCCGCGCCAGCCCGCCCCAGCCGGCCATGCGGAAGGCGGTGGGGTCGCGCGCCGGCGGCAGCGGCAGGATGCCGGTGGCCGCCTGGGCATAGACCAGCGCCGTCATCGCCAGCCCCAGCGCCGCGCCGGGCACCACCAGCCGCCGCCAGCGCCCGTCCTGCGCCGCCGCCGCCAGCGCCGCGCCGGGGTAGAGGATGTCCGGCCAGTTCCCCTGCACCCGCCCGGCGAAGCAGTGCTGCGCGAAGACCAGTACCGCGGGCAGGCTCATGGCCGCGAGCAGGGTTGCCGCCGGGTCACGCACCCGCCAGGCCTGCCGCGTGGCCCAGGTCAGCCCGGCCACGAACAGCACCGCGATCAGCGGCGTGGCCAGCCCCAGCTGCGACCCCGCCAGCTCGGCCAGCAGCCGCGGCGCGTCGGCCGGGTGCCAATGGGTGAGCCGCCCGCCCTGGCGCAGGAAGCTGACCCAGCCGTGATCCTGGTTCCACCTGATCACCGGCGCCACCGCTTGCAGGCCGAACATCATGCCGAAATAAGGTGCCGGGGTGCGCCAGAGCCGCCGGTAGGACGGCACCGCCAGCAGCCAGATCACCGCCCCCAGCGCCAGGAAGGCGGCGGTGTATTTGCTGTCGAACGCCGCCCCCGCGGCGACCGCCGCCAGCACCAGCCACCAGCCGTTGCCGTCGCGCAGGAATCCGGCCAGCGCCCACAGGCAGGCGATCCAGAAGAACATCAGCGGCGTGTCGGGGGTCATCACCACCGTCCCGATGCCCAGCATCAGGGTGGCGTTGAGCAGCAGCGCCGCGACGAGACCGGCGCGGCGGCCGGGCCAGAGCCACTCGGCGGCCTGATAGAGCAGCACCGTGCCCAGCGCCGCGGAGAGCGGACCGAGCAGCCGCACGCCTAGGGGCGTGGTGCCGGCGATCCAGGTTCCGAGGCGGATCCACCACGCCACCATCGGCGGATGGTCCGGGTAGCCGGCTTGCGGCACCCGCGACCAGATCCAGTAGTAGGTCTCGTC
>JAKBCO010000018.1 GCA_021807785.1 Pseudomonadota bacterium | reverse complement strand
AGATCACCAGCCACCCCTCGGCGGCGGCAGTGGCGGCGCAGGCCCGCACCGCATCGTCATAGGTGCCCGCGACGCGGCGGACCTCCGCGCCCAGCAAGGCGATCGCCGCTTCCCGGCCGGGGGAGACGGCGGCGTGGATGAAGATCACCGCCCGGCAGCCGGCGCGCCGCGCCCCCCAGGCGACGGCCCGCCCATGGTTGCCGTCGGTGGCCGAGGTCACCGTCAGCGCCGCCGGCGCCACGCCCCGCCGCGCCGCTTCGGCGGCGACCGTCAGGTCCACCGCATAGGCCCCGCCCAGGGCCTTGAAACTGCCCAGCCCGAAGCGTCCCGATTCCTCCTTGAGCCGCACCTGCCCAACCCCGGCCGCGGCGGCCAGTTCGGGCAGGTCGCGCAGCGGAGTGGGCGCGTAGCCCTCCCAGGCCGTGATCGCCGCCCGGGCGCGGCGGAACCCGCCCTCCGGCAGCACCACCACGCCGGGCGGGCCGGGCATGGGGTTGATATGGAATTGCAGCGGAGTGTCCCCTATCCAAGGTGGCGGCGATAGAGTGCGATCAGCCGTTCCCAGTGCCGCTCCGCCGCCGGTTTGTCGTAGCACCAGCGGGCGGGAAACGCGAAACCGTGATGCACGCCCGGGTGGAGTTCGATCTCGCCCGAAGCCCCGGCGGCGGCGAAATGTCCGCGCAGTTCCTCCACCATCGGCAGGGGCGCGAGCTCGTCATGCTCGGCGCAGGCGATGTAGTGCTCGGCGCGGGCGCGGGCGAAGCTCAGATGCGGGCTCGCCTCGGCCGCGCTCACCAGCCAGGTGCCGTAGAAGCTGGCGGCGGCGGCGACGCGGCCGGGAAAATGCGCGGCGGCGGCCAGCGCATAGGGGCCGGACATGCAATAGCCATGCGCCCCGGCCGGCCCCGGGCGGACCTCGGCCTGGGTATCGGCCCAGGCGAAGATCGCGGCGATGTCGCGCAACACCGGCGGGATGGTCATTTTCGTGCGGATCGCCCGCATCCGCTGGTGTTCGGCGCTGCCATGGGTCAGCACCTCGGGGGAGAACACCGCGTCCCGCCCGGCCCGGTAATACAGATTCGGCAGCAGCACGACATAGCCGACCCCGGCGAGGCGGCGGGCCATGTCCCGCAGCTCCTCGCGGATGCCGGGGGCGTCCATCAG
The DNA here is from genome assembly GCA_021807785.1 of Pseudomonadota bacterium. Classification (GTDB taxonomy): domain Bacteria; phylum Pseudomonadota; class Alphaproteobacteria; order Acetobacterales; family Acetobacteraceae; genus JAJZVS01. The sequence goes on along the minus strand of JAKBCO010000018.1, from coordinate 20,624 downwards.
CAGCAGCACCAGCGGGTGCGGGCCACCGCGCTCGGGGCGGACGGCGAAGCTCGGCATCGCGCCGTCCGGGGTGGGAAGGTCGAACTCTTGCTCGTGCATGGCTGCGCCTCCGCTGGGTTGCGGGGAGCATAGCGCGGAAGCGAGGGGTGGGCAGGGTCTGTTGCGCGGCGCGACGGAATGCTAACACCGGACCATGAGCTTGCCCTTCGCCCTGCCGGCCTGGCTGCCCTGGTGGGCCTCGTTGGTGCTGGCGGTGCTGCTGCTGCTGTGGGGCTGCGCGTTCCTGCTGGTGCCGTTCAGCGTGATCGGCCTCAAGGGGAGGCTGGAGGGAATCGAGGCGCGGCTGGATGAGCTCCAGGCCGAGATTCGCACCCTGTCGCTGCGCCTGCCGGAAGCCATGCCCAGCGGCCCCTATGAGGAATCCTTCGCACCCCCGCTCGCGGCCCCGTCGCCACCGACGCCGATGCGCCGGGCACCGCCCATTCCGCCGGGCGTGGCGCCGCTCGCCAGCCCGCCGCGTCGGCCGCCGGAAGCCACCCCTCCGCGGGTCCCGCGCCGGGTGGAGCCTCGGTTCGACCCGCCGCGCTGAGCGGCGGGGGCGGACTCAGAATCCTTCGCGTTCCAGCCGCTTGCGTTCCATCTTGCGGGCGCGCCGGACGGCCTCGGCCGCCTCGCGGGCGCGGCGTTCGCTGGGCTTCTCGTAGTGCCGCCGCAGCTTCATCTCGCGGAAAATCCCTTCCCGCTGCATCTTCTTCTTGAGCGCCTTGAGCGCCTGATCGACATTGTTGTCACGTACGAGAACCTGCACTTGGCCGCCTTCTCCTTTCACAGTGCCACCCCCGCCGGCCGGGGATGCGCGCAAAGCCGCGTCCGGTGGTCCGGCGCGGCGGATGCGCCTATAACACGCCCGCGCCGCCGCGCAAATCCGTTCACCTGCCGCAAGGACGCCATGGCCATCCTGAAAATCGCCCGCATGGGCCATCCGGTGCTGATCCGCCGCGCCGAGACGGTGGCCGACCCCACCGCGCCCGAGATCCGCCGGCTGGCCGCCGACATGATGGAGACCATGGAAGACGCCCCCGGCGTCGGTCTCGCCGCCCCGCAGGTCCATGAGTCGCTGCGGCTCTTCGTCTTCCGGGTGCCGGACGGGCGGCGCGAGCAGGACCCCGAGGACACCCCGCTCGGCAACAGCGTCCTCATCAACCCCGAGGTGGAACTGCTGACGGAGGAACGGGTGCTGCGCTGGGAAGGGTGCCTCTCGATCCCTGGGCTGCGCGCCGCCGTCCCGCGCGCGCCGCGCATCCGCTATGCCGGCTTCGACCTCGATGGCAACCGGGTGGAACGGATCGTGGGGGGCTTTCATGCCGGCGTGGTCCAGCACGAGTACGACCATCTGGATGGCATCCTCTACCCGATGCGGATGAGCGATTTTCGCCTGTTCGGCTTTACCGAGGAGCTCACCCGCGCGGCGGGGGCGGCATGATCGCCACGCCCGAACGCTCGCCGGAGCGGGACGCGGCGCTGGAGGCGGCGCTGGCGCATGTGCCGTTCGACGGCTGGACTCTGACCGCGCTGCGCCGGGGCCTCGCCGAGGTCGGCGCCGACCCCGCCGATGCCGGGAGGCTGTTTCCCGGCGGGCCGGGCGACATGATCGCGGCCTGGTTCGACCTCGCCGACCGGCGCATGGCGGCGGCGCTGGCGGCGCCCGAGTATGCGGGCTTGCGGACCGGGGCGCGGGTGCGCGCGGCGATCCTGCTGCGGCTCGATCAGGCCGCGCCGCACCGGGAGGCGCTGCGCCGCGCCCTCGCGGTGCTCGCCCTGCCCGGCCACGCCGGCCTCGCCGCCGCCTGCACCGCGCGCGCGGTGGATGCGATCTGGGCTGCCGCCGGGGACCGGTCGGACGATTTCTCCTGGTACACCAAGCGGGCGATCCTGGCTGCGGTGCTCGCCGCCACCACCCTGTTCTGGCTTGGCGCCGGCGGCGAGGACCCGGAGGCGGTGGCCGCCTTCCTCGACCGGCGGCTGGAAGGGGTGGCGCGGCTCGGGCGGCTGCGCGCCCGGCTTGCCGGCCCCCGCGCGCAGGCGGCGTGAGTGGGCAGCCCCACCCTGATCGACTGCGACCCCGGCACCGATGACGCGCTGGCGCTGCTGCTGGCCTTCGGCTCGCCCGAGCTCGATCTCCGCGCCATCACCGTGGTCGGCGGCAATCTGGGGCTCGACCGCACCCTGCCCAACGCCTGCGCCGTTGCCGGGCTGATCGCCGCCCCGCCGGCGGTGCATCCCGGGGCCGATCGCCCGCTGCTCGGGGCCTTCACCCCGGAACCGCGGGTACATGGCGCCGACGGGCTGGGCGGGGTCCGGCTGTCGGCGGGGCCGGCGCCGCGGGCGGAGCTGGCGGCCGATGCCATCCGTGGTCATCTGCGCGCGAGCCCCACACCGATGACGGTCATCGGCCTGGGCCCGGCCACCAACCTGGCGCTGGCGCTGGCCACCGAGCCGGCGCTGGCCGCCAGGATCGGCACCCTGATCCTGATGACCGGCGCCTGGGGCGAGGGCAACGCCACCCCGGCCGCTGAGTTCAACGCGTTCAACGACCCGGAGGCACTGGCGATCCTGCTCGCCGCCGGCGCGCCCACCGTGCTCGTCGGGCTGGAGCTGACCGCGCAGGCGCTCGCGACCCCGGCGCGGCTGGCTTCGTTGCGCGCGCGCGGCACCGGCCAAGCGCTGGCGGCGGCTTGCGATATCCAGGCCAGCGTGCCGGCTTCGGCGCGATTGGGCGGGGTGGGGGCGGCGCTGCACGACCCCTGCGCCGTGGCCTATGCGATCCGTCCCGATCTGTTCACCACCCGCGCGGCGCGGGTCACGGTCGATCTCGGCCCCGGCCCGAGCCGCGGGCGGACGGTGATCGACCGCTGGGGGCGCGGCGGCGGCGCGCCGGTCACGCTGGCGGAGACGCTGGACGCGGACGGGTTCTTCGCGCTGCTGGGGGAACGGCTGGCGCGATTGCCGTAAATTGGAGAAACAAATTGCTCCACCGCGGCCAAGGCCCTATATATTCGCCTATACGAATATAATAGTCGGGGGGAGGATCCCGCCATGTCGCCGCCGATGTTCCTGATCTGCCTGTCAGGCCAACGCGAGACCCTGCAATTCGCCGCCATGACCGCCTCCGTCGCCGCCGTCTCCGGCCGGCCGGTCACGGTCTTCCTGTCGATGAACGCGCTCGCGCATTTCCTGCGCGCCCCCGCCCCCGCCGCCCCGGCGGCCGGGCCGATGGGGGAGCTGCTCGCCACGCGCAACGTGCCCCCGTTCGCGCAGCTCTTCCGCCAGGCGGTGGAACTCGGGGAGGCACGCATCCTCGCCTGCTCGATGGCAATGGACGTGATGGGCCTCACGGAGGGCGACCTCGCCCCGCATGTCGCGGGCGTGGCCGGGCTCACCGGGTTTCTTGCCGATGCCGAGGCCGGCCAGCTACTGGTGTTCTGAGACCGCCCGCCCGAGGAGACGCGAATGGCCGAGACGACCCTGGTGGACGCGCGCGGGAGTTTCTGCCCCGGCCCGCTGATGGAGCTCATCACCACGCTGAAGCGCGCGCAGGTGGGCGACGTGCTGGAACTCCTGTCCTCGGACGCGGGTTCGGCGAAGGACGTGCCGGAATGGGTCCGCAAGGTGGGTCATGTGCTGGAACGGACCGAGCGGGACCCGGCCGGGGTGTGGCATCTGTTCGTACGTAAAGAGAAATAACCAGGGCGGAACGGGAGGCATCGATGCGCATCGTGGTGGTGGGCGGCGGGATGGCGGGCACCATCTTCGCCAACAATGTCGCGCGGCGGCTGGCTTCGGAGCTGCGCGCGGGCAAGGCGCGGATCACCATGCTGACCGCCTCCGACAAGCACGTCTATCAGCCCGGCTGGCTCTACGTGGCGATGGGGCGGATGACCCCCGACGAGCTCGAACGCGAGCAGGCCAGCCTGCTGGATCCGGCGATCGCCCTGCATGTCGATCCGGTGCGGACATTTGCCCTGGCCGACCGCCATGTGGTGACCGCATCGGGGCGCACCCATGAATACGACCTCCTGGTGATCGCCACCGGTTCCCGCCCGGTGCCGGAGGAGATTCCGGGCCTCAAGGAGGCCGCTATCCATTGCTACAGCGCCGAGGATGCGCTGCACTTCTACGACCGGCTGGCCGATTTCACCGGCGGGCGCATCCTGATCACCGTCGGGTTACCGCACAAATGCCCGATGATCCCGCTGGAAATCACCTTTGCGATGCATGATTTCCTGCATGACAAGGGCCTGAGCGACAAGACCGAATTCTATTACACCTACCCGATCGGCCGTGCCCACAGCCTGGAGAACGTGGCGAGATGGGCCAGCCCCGAGTTCGAGCGGCTGGGCATCCGCCAGGAAACTTTCTTCAACCTCAAGGAAGTGGACCCAGCCAACGGGCTCGCGCGGTCGGAGGAAGGGGCGGAAGTGAAATTCGACCTGCTGGTGACGGTGCCGCCGCATCGCGGCCAGGCGGTGATCGAGGCCAACAAGCTGGGCGCCAACGGCTTCATCCCCACCGACCGTTACAGCCTGCGTATGGTGGGCGAACACGCCGACAGCGTGATCGTGCTGGGCGACACCACCAACTTGCCGATCAGCAAGGCCGGCTCGACCGCGCATTTCGAGGCCGAGGCGGCGGCCGAGAACGTCGCTGCCCTCGTCAAGACCGGCCGCGCCGTGCGCCAGTATGACGGCAAGGTCTTCTGCTTCATCGAGGCCGGCAAGGACCGCGCCACCTACGCCATGTTCGACTATACGCATCCGCCGCAGCCGAAGGCGCCGAACGCGGCGATGCACGCCTTCAAGATGGCCTACAACAAGCTCTACTGGGCCTCGGCCCGCGGGCTGCTCTAGGAGGCGGGGGATGGCCGATACCATGCTGGACGATGCCACCCGCGCCGGCGCCGCCGAGGCGCTGGCCACGCTGGTGGCGAACGGCGATCTGGACCGGCTGGTGTCGCTGGCGCGCACCCTGGGCGCGGCGGGCGACGCCCTGTCCGATGACATCGTGAGCCGGCTGGCGGGGCTGGCCGCCGACGGGATTGATCTGCTCGACCGCCTGACCCGGAGCGAGATCGCCGCTGCCCTGCCCGCCATCGCCGCGCTGGTGAGCAGCGGCGATCTCGAACGGCTGGTGGCGCTGGCCCGCGTCGCGGGCGCGATGGGGGATGCGATGTCCGACGACATCGTGACCCGGCTCGCCGAGACCGCCACCAACGCGCTGGTGCTGATCGACCGGGTGACCCGGTCGGGGCTGGCCGACCGGCTGGTGACGCTGGCCGATACGCTGGAGGCCTCCGGCCTGCCAGCGCGGCTGGTGGCGGCGGTGGAGACGGCGGCGGCCCGGGAGCGCGGGCTGCCGCGGCCGGCGGGCGGGATCGGCGGGCTCTGGCAGGTGCTGCGGGACCCGGACACCCAGGCCGCCTTGCGGTTCGGGCTGGCGGTGCTGGGGGCGCTGCGGACGGGGTGAGGGGCGCCACCCGGCTTGAACTCTCCCGCCCGAAGCGTAAGTCTACCCCATGTCCCCACCCGTCCTCGATCCGTTCGGCCGCGCCATCACCTATCTGCGCATCTCGGTCACCGACCGCTGCGACCTCCGCTGCGTCTATTGCATGGCCGAGGAAATGACCTTCCTGCCCAAGCGGGACCTGCTGAGCCTCGAGGAACTCGAACGGCTGGCGGCGGCCTTCATGCGCCTTGGCACCCGCAAGCTGCGCCTGACCGGGGGCGAGCCGCTGGTCCGACGCGACGTCATTCGGCTGATCGAGCGCCTCGGCGCCCGGATCGGCACCCCGGACGGGCTCGACGAGCTCACACTGACCACCAACGGTACCCAGCTCGCCCGCTTCGCCGCCGGGCTGAAGGCGGCCGGGATGCGGCGGATCAATGTCTCGCTGGACACGCTGGACCCGGCCCGGTTCACCCACATGACCCGCTGGGGCAAGATCGGCCCCACCCTGGAAGGGATCGCCGCCGCCAAGGCCGCGGGCCTCGCGGTGAAGATCAACACGGTGGCGATGAAAGGGGTGAACGAGGACGAGTTCGACGCCCTGATCGCCTGGTGCGGGCAGGAGGGGTTCGACCTCTGCCTGATCGAGACCATGCCGATGGGCGAGATCTCCGAGGACCGCACCGCGCAATACCTGCCGCTGTCCTTGGTGCGCGCGCGGCTGCGCCGCCGCTGGACGCTGGAGGACACCGACTACCGCACCGGTGGCCCGGCCCGCTATGCGACGGTGCGGGAGACCGGGCGGCGGATCGGCTTCATCACCCCGATGACGCATAATTTCTGCGAGAGCTGCAACCGGGTGCGGCTGACCTGCACCGGGACGCTCTACATGTGCCTGGGCCAGGACGATCAGGCGGATCTGCGCGCGGTGCTGCGGGGCGGGGCCGACGACGCGGCGCTCGACGCGGCGATCCGCGCGGCGATCGCGCGCAAGCCGAAGGGGCATGATTTCGTGATCGACCGGCGCCATGCCGCGCCTTCGGTGGGGCGGCACATGAGCCTGACCGGCGGGTAGCGCCGGTTCAGGCCGCCACCGCCATCGGCGCGGCGGCGAGCAGCGCCGGCACCGCCTCGGCCGGCACCGGGCGGGAGAACAGGAACCCCTGCGCCTCGACGAAGCCGAGCTCGCCCAGCAGCTCGGCCTGCGCCGCCGTCTCCACCCCCTCGGCGGCGGCGATCGCGCCCAGCCCGCGCGCGAGGCCCGCGGTGGCGCGGGCGATCTCGCGGGCGGCGCGGCTGGTGGTCAGCTCGGAAATGAGGCCGCGATCGAGCTTGATCCGGTCCACCGTGAAATGGCGCAGCGCGCCGAGCCCGCCATGCCCGGCGCCGAAATCGTCCAGCGCCAACCGCACCCCGGCCGCGCGCAGCTGGTGCAGTTCGGCCAGGGCGCCGCCGTCCTCGGCGGCCAGGGTGGGTCCGGTGATCTCGATCTCAAGCCGCTCCGGGCCGAGGCCGGCCACGTCCAGCGCCTCCAGCACGCGCCCGGCGAGGTCGGGCGGGCGCAGCTGCGCGGCGGAGAAATTGACCGCGATGCCCACGCCCTCCGGCCAGAGGGCGGCATCGGCGGCGGCACGGGCCAGCGTGAAGGTGGCGAGCGGGGCCATCAGCCCGGCCTCCTCGGCCAGCGGGAGGAACTGCCCGGGGCGGATCAGCCCGCGTTCGGGGTGGTTCCAGCGCAACAGCGCCTCCACCCCGGTCACCTTTCGGTTCGCGAGCGACAGGCTGGGCAGGTAGCGCAGGGTGAAATCATCGCGCGCCACCGCCTCCCGCAGCGCGGTGAGGGTGCGGTCGCGGGCCAGCCGGCGCCGTTCCAGCGCCGGTTCGAACAGCTGCCACTGGCCGCGCCCGCGCGCCTTCGCCTGATAGAGCGCGGCATCGGCCCGGCGCAGCAAGGTGTCGTAATCGACCCCGTCGGCCGGGGCGAGCGCGATGCCGAGACTGGCCGAGGCCACCACCTTATGGCCGTCCAGCACCATCGGCGCGGTGAGCGCGGTCAGGATGCGCTGCGCCAGCCCGGGCGCGTCCGCCGCTCGCTCGGCCCCCGGCAGCAGGATAGCGAATTCGTCCCCGCCCAGCCGGGCAACCGTGTCGGTTTGCCGCGCACAGCCGGAAAGCCGGCCCGCCACCTGACAGAGCAGCGCGTCCCCGGCAGCGTGGCCGAGCGAATCGTTGACCGATTTGAAAAGGTCGAGATCGACGCACAGCACGGCCGCCCCACCCTGGACCAGGGCGCGCTCCGCCCGTTCGGCGAAGAGGGTGCGGTTGGCGAGCCCGGTCAGCGGGTCGTGGCGCGCCAGGAAGGCGGTACGCTCCTCCGCCGCCACCCGCGCCGAGATGTCGCGCACGATCGCCACCACCTCGCGGCCCTGGCCGGGCTGTTCCGCCTCTTGCGCGGTCCAGCGCGATTCCACCCAGATCCAGCCGCGGTTGCGGTGCAGCATCCGGAACCGACAGGTGGTCTGCCCGCCATGGCGGACCAGGGTGTCGAAGGCGGTGGCGACCCGATCGCGGTCGTCGGGATGGGTGATCTCGGCGAAATCCATGTCCCGAAGCGTCTCGGCTTGGTAGCCCAGCACCGCCTCGGCGGAGGGGGAGACATAGGCGCGGGTGCGATCGGGCCGCACCCGGACGATCATGTCCCCCGCCTGGGCGGCGATCAGGGCGTAGGTCTGGGCGTGCGCCCGCGCCTCGGTCACCGCGTCCTGCCAGGCGGAGACGTCGCGCAGGCGGCACAGCAGCCCGCCGCCGGCCTGGTCCGCCGACACCAGCACTTCCACCGGGCGGAGGCTGCCGTCCGGCAGGCGCAGGCGGAACGGGGCGGCGGTGGGGCCGGGCGCGCCCGACCCGGCGGCCAACAGGGCGGCCAGCCGCGGCGCTTCCTCCGGATGGAACAGGCTGGCGAGCGGGCGGCCGGTCAGCTGGCGCGGCGGGATGCCGAAGACCGGGCGGGCGACGTCGCGGATGTGCCCAGACGGGTCCAGCGGCAGCGCCGGGTCCGGCCCGGTCACGTCGCGCCGGGCAAGTTCGCGGTCCCGCAGATGGAGGCGCCAGCCGAGCCAGGCGATCAGGGTGGCGGCGGCCAGCAGCAGGGCGGCGGCGCGGCCGGCTTGGGCCAGCGGGGCGCTGGCGGCGGCGAGCCCGATCAGCACGGCGAGCCCGGTCAGCGCGCCGAGGGCGCGCGAGGGCATTGAGGCCGGCGGGGTGGGGGAATATTCCAGTTGCACAACCCGGAGTTGAAACTCGCGGAGGTTGCGAAACCGTTAACAAAATCCGAATCGCCGCCCGCCCGAGTTGGGGCGGGCGGCGGGACGGGTCAGACGCGCTTGAGGTTGACCGCGGCGAACTTGCCCTGCTGACCGCGCTCGAGGTCGAAGCCGACCTTCTGGCCCTCGTTCAGGGTGCCGATGCCGGACCGCTCGACCGCCGAGATATGGACGAACACGTCCTTGCCGCCATCATCCGGCTGGATGAAGCCGTAGCCCTTCTGGCCGTTGAACCACTTGACCGTGCCGGTTGCCATTGCCACCGATTCTCCGAATTCTTGGCGACCCGCACTGTGCGGGCCGATACTTACTTTCCTTTGCGGGGAACCGAGTTGGCCGGCCGAAGCCGGCAAGGCACGCGAAGCCCGTCCGAAAAGCGCCAATCCGGCCTCTATACACCCTCCCCGCCGGATTGAACAGGGGCAATTCTCCGCGCCGGCGATGACGCTTCCGGGAGGGGCGGACGCGGAAATTCTCTCCCGACCGATCGCCGCGGACGATCATTTGCCCCAAATGGCGATTGAAACAGCACAACCCCCTCCGCCGTGCCTTGCCACCCGGGGCGGACCGCCCCACAACCATCACAAACGGAGGGCGCGCAGGCGATGACCACCCCACGGACCACCGGGATCGCCAATCCGGTGGAACATCTCGATCCCTCTCCCGCGGTGAGCGACGCGGTCAAACCCACCACCTGCTACATGTGCGCCTGCCGCTGCGGCATCCGCGTGCATCTGAAGGACGGGCGAATCCGCTACATCGAGGGCAACCCCGACCATCCGGTCAACAAGGGCGTGATCTGCGCCAAGGGCTCGGCCGGGATCATGCAGCACTACTCGCCGGCCCGGCTGTCCAAGCCGCTGCTGCGCACCGGCGAACGCGGCTCCGGCGATTTCAAGGAGATCGAGTGGGAGGAGGCCCTGAGCCTCGCCGCCACCTGGCTCGGGCGCATCCGCGAGACCGACCCGAAGCGGCTCGCCTTCTTCACCGGTCGCGATCAGAGCCAATCCTTCACCGGCTGGTGGGCCAAGCAGTTCGGCACCCCCAATTTCGCCGCCCATGGCGGGTTCTGCTCGGTCAACATGGCCGCGGCCGGGCTCTATTCCATCGGCGGCAGCTTCTGGGAGTTCGGCGAGCCCGACTGGCATAACGCCAAGTATTTCCTGATGTTCGGCGTTGCCGAGGATCACGATTCCAACCCGATCAAGGCCGGGCTTGCCGCGCTGAAGGCACGCGGGGCGAAATACGTTGCGGTCAATCCGGTACAGACCGGCTACGCCGCCATCGCCGACGAGGTGGTGGCGATCCGCCCCGGTACCGACGGGCTGTTCGTGCTCGCCCTGGTCCACGAGCTGCTGCGCACCGACCGCATCGACCTCGAGTTCCTGGTCCGCTACACCAACGCCGCCTGGCTGGTGATCGACGCCCCGGGCACCGCCGAACACGGGTTGTTCGCGCGCGATGCCGCCGGCGCGCCGCTGGCGTGGGACCGCGCCCGCAACGAAGCCGTCGATGCCGCCACTGCCGGAATGCAGCCCGCGGTGGTGGGCGAATACCTGCTGGCGGACGGCCGCACCGCCCGGCCGGTTTTCCACCTGCTGGCCGAACGCTATCTGGACGGCGCCTACGCGCCGGAGGCGGTGGCCGACCGCTGCGGCATCCCGGCCGCGACCATCCACCGGATCGCCCGCGAAATGGCGGAGGTCGCGTTCGAGCAAGCGATCGAGCTGCCCCAGCCCTGGACCGACACCCAGGGCCGCCGGCACGAGACCATGCGCGGGCGGCCGGTGGCGATGCATGCGATGCGCGGCATCTCGGCCCATTCCAACGGCTTCCAGACCTGCCGGGCGATCCATCTCTTGCAGATGTTGCTGGGCGCGATCGATACCCCCGGCTCCTGGCGCTACAAATCGCCGTTCCCGCGGCCGATCCCGCCCGGTGCCGCGCCGGTGGGCAAGGGAGCGAAGCCGAACACCGCGCTGCCCGGCATGGCGCTCGGGTTTCCGCGCGGGCCGGAGGACCTGCTGCTCGAGGATGACGGCACCCCGGTGCGCATCGACAAGGCGTTCACCTGGGAAGCGCCGATGGCGTTGCACGGGATGATGCACACCGTCATCGCCAACGCCCATGCCGGGGATCCGTACCGGATCGACACCCTGTTCATGTACATGGCCAACATGGCCTGGAACTCGGCGATGAACCCGGCCGACACGGCGCGGATGCTGACGGACAAGGACCCGGCCACCGGCGACTACGTGATCCCGCACGTCATCTATGCCGACGCCTATGCGTCCGAGATGGTGGCCCACGCCGATCTGGTATTCCCCGATACCACCTACCTGGAGCGCTGGGACTGCGTGTCGCTGCTGGATCGGCCGATCGGCAGCCCGGAGGGGCCGGCCGATTCCATCCGCCAGCCGATTCTGCCGCCCGACCGCGACGTGCGCGCCTTCCAGAGCGTGCTGGTCGATCTCGGCGCGCGGCTGAAACTGCCCGGCTTCGTCACCGAGACCGGGGCGCCGCTCTACCGCGACTACGCCGATTACATCGTCAACCACCAGCGCTCCCCGGGGGTTGGCCCGCTGGCCGGGTTCCGCGGCGCCGACGGGTCCAAGTCCGGCGTCGGCGAACCCAACCCCGAGCAGCTGCAACGCTACGTCGCCAATGGCGCCTTCTGGTCGCACCATCACCCGCCGGAGGCGCTGTACTACAAGCACGCCAACGCCGCCTATCTGGCCGAGGCCAAGGCGCTGGGGCTGATCGGTTCCACCGCGCAGATCGTGCTGCAACTTTATTCGGAGCCGGTGCAGCGATTCCGGCTGGCCGCCGAGGGGCACGGCCCGATCCAGCCGCCCCCCGCCGACCGGCCCCGCATCCTGGCCGCGTTCGACCCGCTGCCGATCTGGTACCCGCCGCTCGATCACGCGCATGGGCCGGATTCCGCCTACCCGTTGCGCGCGGTCACCCAGCGGCCGGCGGCGATGTACCATTCCTGGCACTCGCAGAACGCCTGGCTGCGGCAGATCTATGGTGCCAATCGGCTCTACATGAACCGCGCCACCGCCGCGGCACTCGGCATCGCCGAGGATGACTGGGTGTGGGTCATCTCCCGCCACGGCCGGGTGAAGGGTCAGGCGCGGCTGATGGAGGGACTCAACCCCGATACGGTGTGGACCTGGAACGCCATCGGCAAGCGCGCCGGCGCCTGGGGGCTCGCCGCCGACGCCCCGGAATCGACCCGCGGCTTCCTGCTCAACCAGGTCATCACCGAATTTCTGCCGGAGGACGCGGGCGGTACCCGCCACGCCAACGCCGACCCGGTGACCGGCCAGGCAGCGTGGTACGATCTGCGCGTACGGGTGGAAAAAGCCGCCGGCCCGGCCGAGACCATGCCGCAGCCGTCCGCGTTGCGCCCGCCCCCGCACATGCGCCCGGGGCCGGACATCCTGCGCTACGGCCAGGCGGCGGAGTGAAGTCATGACCAGCATTCCCGCCCGTACCGGGAAGCAACTCGGACTCGTCATCGACCTCGATACCTGCGTCGGCTGCCATGCCTGCGCGGTGAACTGCAAAGAATGGAACACCTCGGGCCACACCGCGCCGCTGACCGATTTCTCGCCCTACGGGGCCGGCCAGGACGGGGTGTGGCTCAACCGCATCCATGCCTACGAGGCAGGCCTCGGGGCCGACAGCCGCACCGTCAACTTCCCCCGCTCCTGCCTGCATTGCGCGGAGCCGGCCTGCGTCACCGTCTGCCCCACCGGCGCCTCCTACAAGCGCGCGGAGGACGGGATCGTGCTGGTGAACGCCGAGATCTGCATCGGCTGCAAGCTCTGTTCCTGGGCCTGCCCCTACGGCGCGCGCGAGTTCGACCCCGACCAGGGGGTGATGCGCAAATGCACGCTCTGCATCGACCGCATCTACAACGAGAACATCGCCGAGGCGGAGCGGGTGCCGGCCTGCGTGAAGGCGTGCCCGACCCAGGCCCGGCATTTCGGCGATTTCGCCGATCCGAACAGCAATGTCTCGCAACTGGTCGCGCAACGCGGCGGGGTGGATCTGATGCCCGAACTCGGCTATCGGCCGACCAACAAATACTTGCCGCCCCGGCCGCGGCGAACCACCGTGCCAGCGGCCAGACCGGCGGAACCGACCCCCACCGGCACCGCCAACGCGCTGTTGCGCTGGGTCGATCGGGCGCTGTCGCGATGAACCCGGCATTCTCCGTGGTGTTCCTCACCACCGCGTCCGGAGCGGGCTACGGGCTGCTGGCCTGGCTCGGGGTGCTGAACGCCGCCGGCGTGCTGCCGCGCTCGGCCTGGTTCGGGCTGCCGGCGCTGGCGGTGGCGCTGGCGCTGATCGTGGCCGGGCTGATGGGCTCCACCTTCCACCTCGGCCATCCGGAGCGCGCCTGGCGGGCGCTGTCGCAATGGCGGAGTTCGTGGCTGTCGCGCGAAGGGGTGATGGCGATCATCACCTTCGCCCCCGCCGGCGGCTTCGGGCTGGCGTGGCTGGTGCTGGGGGCAGCGGCGCCGGCGACGGTGGCGCTGGGGCTGGCGGCGGCGCTGTGCGGCGCGCTCACGGTGTTTTCGCAGGCGATGATCTATGCCTCGCTGAAACCCATCCGCCAGTGGCACCAGGGCGCGGTGCCGGTCAATTTCCTGCTGCTCGGCGCGTTCTCGGGGGCGGCATGTCTCGCCGCGCTATCGGGCGGGGCGGCAGTGCCGGTGGTGGTTGCGCTGGCGTTCGGCGTCGCCGCGCTGGCCGCCAAGCTGGGCTACTGGCGGGCGATCGACCGGGCGCCGGCGCTCGCCACCCTCGCCTCGGCCACCGGGCTCGGCGGCATGGGGCCGGTGCGCAGCCTGGAACTGCCGCATACCGAGGAGAACTACCTGCTGCGCGAGATGGGCTTCGCCATCGGCCGCCGCCACGCGCGCAGGCTGCGCGCCATCGCGGCGGGGCTGGGCTTCGCGCTGCCCCTGCTGCTGCTGCTGCTGGCGCTGGTCGGGCTCGGCCCGGCGCCGACCGCCGCCGCCGCGCTGGCGGCGCTGGCCGGGGTCTATGTGGAGCGCTGGCTGTTCTTCGCCGAGGCGACCCATACCGTCACCTTGTATTACGGCCGGGCGGCCTGAGCGGGCGAAGGGAGCCGGCCATAATTCGCGCTGGCGCGGCGGGCAGCGGGCTGGCATAGTCCGTCGGATCGGAACCGGCCCGGGCTGGCTCGCCCGGCCGATTCCGCGCGCAACGCAAGCACAACCATCCGCGTCCCCCATTCCGCACTCCATTCCGCAAGGGAGGTCTCTGCGATGAAGAAAGGCGAATCCCCCGAGCTTTCGGCCAAGTGGTGGTCGGGTAGCCGCCCGGAAGACAAGAAGAAGGAACTCAAGAGCGGCGACAAGCTGGAAGCGGCGCTGAAAGAGTTCGAATCCGCCAAGGCGAAGCTGGAAAAGGCGCCGGATTCCGAGCTCGCCGCCGCGGCCACCAAGGCGCTGGACGCGGTTGAGAAGCTCGCTGGCGACGTCGGCTCCGAGGCCGGGAAGGTCAAGGGCAACGACGCGATGACCTGGACCGCCGAGTGCCTCAAGAAGATCGCCGTCCCGATCGCCAAGGAGCGCCGCTGGATCCTCGAGAACGGCGACGAGGACGACGGCATGTTCACGGATCCGGACGTGTACCGGATTTATCTGCGCAAGATGCTCAAGCGGATGAAATCCGCCGGCGAGATGAATTTCGGCGCGGTGCTGGGCAAGAAGGCCGACGATCACCGCATCGCCTTCCACAAATCAAAAAGCGGCCGTCCGCTCGCCTCCCAGCTGGTGAAGGAGACCGGGCTGCACGTGATGGCCTTCGGCACCGCGCTCACCACCAAGGCGGTGGGCGAGGAGGAGAGCGGCGAATCGCAATCCACCGAGGGGAGCGGCGATGATCTGGCCGATCTGAAGGCCAGCACCCTGATCCTGGACATCAAGGAGAAGATCCCGCCCGGGCTGGGCCGCAAGCTCGGCAAGATGCTGAAGAAGTTCAAGGTGCCGTTCAAGAGCGTGGTCCTGAAACTGGACGGCAAGGAGGTCGCCGACGAGGTTGATCCGAACGACACCGACGCCGACGACTACGACGACGACCTCAAGACCGCGCAGAACGATCAGACCCGGCTGAAGGAGCTCACCCACGCCCTGGCCGAGCTGATGAAGCAGATCCCCGGCGTCGCCGACAAAGGGGTGCAGGGCGATCTGGTCCGGCTGGCGACTCAGGCGCGGGCGATGCTGGCGGTACCCAATCTGGCCGGAGCCGAGCAGGGCATCGAGGCGCTGCGCAAGGCGCTGGCCGGCGCGCAGGACAAGGGCGCGACCTATGCCAAGGCGGGCGAGGCCTGGAACGCCGCGCACGGCTTCATGGTCCGCGAATACGATCGCCTGGGCAAGGCGTTGCAGGCCGCCTATCAGCAGGACGGGATCGGCGCCGATCTGTCGAAGAAGCTGGCCGAGAAGGTGAAGCCGGTGCTGGATACCCTCAACGGGGACCTCAGCAAGCAGATCGACACCGCCGCCAAGGCCACCGACGGCCAAACCCGCCAGACCAGCCTGGGCGAAGCGGTGAAGCTGATCGGAGACTACAAGAACTTCATCGGTTCCAGCGCGCTGATGGGGGATCTGGACGACAATCCCTTCGCCGTGCTGGCGGTGCGGGACCGGCTTACCGACACCTTAGCGGCGCTGGAGAAGACCGTCCGCTGAACCGACCAGCCTATAAGAACCGCGCCAGCCGCACCGCCACATGGCCGCGGCTGGCGCGCAGGCTGGGCATGACCAGCAGGCACTCGTCATAGGGCGTGCGGATCTCGGTCGGCCCGTCGAAGGCGATCACGCTGTTGCGCCGCGCCAGCACCGTTCCGCTCCGCCAGGGCTGGACGAAGGCGAAGTTGGCGCTGGTGGCGGTGATGGCGTGGGTCACCTCGGCCAGGAGCGGGGGCGTGGCCTGGGGTGCGGGCTCGGCCTGATCCACCACCCCGACATGGCCCAGGAAGGCCGCCACCACCGCTTCGGTGGTGGCGAGGGTCGCGTCCCGCCAATGCGATCCGGCCTCCAGCAGCAGCGCGGTCGGCTTGCCCTCGGGGGCGGCGAAGCGCGGGTAGTCGATCAGCCGCCGCCCGCCCGGATGGCCGGCATCGGCCACCACCAGCGCGGGCGTCCCCAGCGCCCGCCCCAGCGCCCGCCCGCGCGCGGTCTGCCCGCACAGCAGCAGCGGATCGCCCTCCCAGAGCATCGAGTGCAGATCGAGGGCGATATCGACCGTATCCAGGAACGGACGCAGCGCGCGGGCACGGTCCCGCTCCCGCGAGCGCACCGGGCCGTCCAGCAGCGCCGGATCCCAGACCCGATTGAGGTCCTCATCGATAAAGCGCGACAGGGTGGGCTGCGCCGGATCGAAGCGATCGAAGGCATCGAGGTTGAGGAAAGCGAGGCTGAGCCGCCCGCGTGCCGGGCGCAGCCCCGCGCGCAGCAGTCGGTCCAGCAGGATTGCGCCGGCGATCTCGTTGCCGTGCATCAACGCCAGCAGCGCCACATGCGGGCCGGGGGCGGCGGCGTCGAGGCTGTGCACCCCGGCCAGCCCGTGCGAACCCGCCCGCCAGGGCGCCAGATCGGGCGCGGCGAGATCGACCGGGAAGCGCGGCGGCGGCACGGCATGGGGCATCCTCGGCCAACCCCTCCGGCCGGGGCGCGCGCGACCGTTTCGACCGCGCCGGTCACCCCGTCCGTGCCGCCGGTATCACGTCGCTGGGCGACGGGCCAGGGTCGGTTGCCCCCGGCTGCGCCGGGTTTCGGGGGTGAAAGCGCACGCCCGCCCGTCATGACCGGCCCGAGGCCGGGCACGGCGGGAACGCCGGCCGGGCGCCGCGCGGAGCTTTCGGGTCATACCGGCGACGCGAATCGATGACTCCCCGCTTGGACGGCGCGCCGCCGGTATGGAGTCATGTTTCGCGCGCGGCGGCCCGCCAACCTGGCGCGCGCTATCCCCGGATTCCTTCGGAACCCCGGGATACCAACCGGCCGGATGGCCGGAAGCGTCGGCCCTTCGCCGGGTTGGTTTCAGTGGGGAAGCGCGCCGGAAAACGCCAGCGACAGCCCCAGCACGACCGCCGCGAGCACGACCGCCACCACGAACGGCACGACATGGTTATGGCCGGAATCATAGACGGAAAAACGGGTGACGGACATCGGCATCTCCCTGGTGGCGTGACCCGGTGATCCTGCCGGGCCGGGGGCGCCGCCGCGTTGATCTGAATCAATCGGATAGCCTGCCTGTCCGGTCGCGTGCCGCGATTTCGTCGAGCGCGTGCTGCTCCCCGCGCAAGGCGGCGGCGCGCGCATCGTCCCGCCGACGCTCCGCCAGCGCCTCCGCCGCCTCCACCGCGGCGCGCGCGGCCGCCAGCACGGCGCGCGCCAGCCCCACCTCGGCGCTGGCCCCGTCGCGCCGCGCCTCCGCCGCACTCAGCGCGCGGCGGGCTTCGCGCAGCCAGCGGCCGAACGCCTCCACCACCGCATCGTCGCCGGAGAGCGCGCCGGCGGCCTCGGTCTCCCGCGTGATCGCGCCTTCCAGTTCGGCGACCCCCTGGGCGGCATCGGCCTCGGCGCGCAGCGCGGTGGCCAGGTCCTGCAATGCGGCGTCGCGCGCGAGCCGCCGCAGTCGCAGCAGCGGAGGCAGAGGGTCACCCATCCTCGCCTCCCTCCGCCAGCGCGGCGGCGAGAGCGGCGAAGGCGTCGTCGAGTCCCGAGCCCTCGGCGCGGTCCTGGCGCAGCACCGCCTCGATCCGCGGCGCCAGCGTCAGCGCCGCGTCCACCGCCCGGTCGGTGCCGGCGCGGTAGGCGCCGAGGCGGACCATGTCCGCCATCTCCCCAGCGGTCGCCAGGGCCGCCCGGGCCCGGCGCAGCAGCGCCGCCCGCTCAGGGATCAGGCAGCCGGAGGCGGCGCGTGAAAGCGAGCGCAGCACGTCGATCGCCGGATACCGCCCGGCTTCGGCGATCCGCCGGTCCAGCACCACATGCCCATCCAGAATCCCGCGCACCGCGTCCGCCACCGGCTCGTTGTGGTCGTCACCTTCGACCAGAACGGTAAACAAACCGGTGATGTGGCCGGTGCCATCGCCCTCCGGCCCGGGGCCGGCGCGTTCCAGCAGCCGGGGCAGTTCGGCGAACACGCTGGGTGGGTAGCCGCGGGTGGCCGGCGGCTCCCCGGCCGACAGGCCGATCTCGCGCAGCGCCAGGCAATAGCGGGTGACGCTGTCCATCAGCAGCAGCACCTGCCGGCCGCGGTCGCGGAAAAACTCGGCCACCGTCATCGCCGCGACGGCGGCTTCCCGCCGCAGCAGCGGCGGCGCGTCGGAGGTGGCGACCACGGTCACCGCGCGCGCCCGGGCGGCGGGGTCGAGCTCGTCCTCGAGGAACTCCCTGAGTTCGCGCCCGCGTTCGCCGACCAGGGCCAGCACCGTCACATCGGTGGCGGCGCCGCGGGCCAGCATGGCGAGCAGGGTGGATTTGCCGATCCCGGAGCCGGCGAACAGGCCGAGCCGCTGGCCGCGACGGGTGGTGGCGAAGAGGTCGATGGCCCGCACGCCGAGCGAAATCGGCGGGCCGAGCCGGGCCCGCGAGGCGGCTTGCGGCGGCGGGGCGCGCACCGGGCGCGGCCGGCCGGCGGGCAACGGGCCGCGCCCGTCGAGCGGCGCGCCGAGCGGGTCGATGACCCGGCCCAGCCAGGCATCGGTGGGGGCGAGGGTGCCGGGGCCGCCGAAGCTCAGCCCGGCGGAGCCGGCCGCGGTCGGCACCTCCGCCGCCGCGCCGGGGCCGAGACCGTCGAGCGGGCCGAACGCCATCGCCCGCGCGATTCGGTCGCGGAACCCGACCACTTCCGCAAGGACCGCCGGCGCCCCGCCGCGCGGACGCAGGCAGAGGCGGCTGCCGACCGAAACCAGCCCGGCGAGCCCGGCGACCTCCGCCATCAGCCCGGTGAGGCCGGCGATTTCGCCGCGCAGGGTGAAGGGGGGAACGGCGCGCGCGATCACGGCCCGGCACGGTCGCGTCGGGGCGGGCGGGAATGTCCAAAAACATCGTCCGAACTTGTTATATATGACGTGTTTGCGAGCCGCTCGGAAGCGCCTTGCGGGCATGTTGCTGTCATGTTCGCTTTTGACCTGGCCAATCCTGAATTTGGTACGCGCGAAAGGTGAAAAATCTCTGGCCACGCACACGCTATGGTGGTAGCTTTACGACCGTAGGTTGTGGAGATCGCCCCATGCGCGTCCTGCTTGTCGAAGACGATATGACCGCCGCCCGCGGCATCACCATGGTGATGAAATCCGGCTCGGCGGTGGTCGATCACGCCGATACCGGGGAGGAAGCGCTGGAGCTCCTCCGCCACTACGACTACGACGTGATGATCCTCGAACTCGTCCTGCCGGACATGGAAGGGTTCGAGGTGCTGCGGCGGATGCGCGGCGTGCGCAACAACACCCCGGTGATGGTGCTGTCCGGCCTCGCAAGGCCGGAGGCGCGGGTGAAGGCGCTCGGCATGGGCGCCGATGATGTGATGAGCAAGCCGTTCGACCGCGCCGAACTGCTGGCGCGCATCCAGGCGGTGGTCCGCCGCAGCAAGGGGTTCAGCCAGCCCACCCTGCGGCTGGGGCCGGTGCAGCTCAACCTCGACAGCCGCGACGTGCTGGTTCACGGCCAGCCGGTGCATCTGACCGGCAAGGAATACGCCATCCTGGAACTGCTGGTGCTGCGCAAGGGCATGGTGCTGACCAAGGAGGCGTTTCTCAATCACCTCTATGGCGGGATGGATGAACCGGAGATGAAGATCATCGACGTCTTCGTCTGCAAGCTGCGCAAGAAGCTGGCGCTGGCCGGGGCCGGCAACGTGATCGGCACCGTCTGGGGCCGCGGCTACACGGTGCGCGAGCCGGCGGCCGAGCCGGTGGCCGCCCGCGAACTCACCGCGGCGTAGGCGACCCGTCCGGGGGAGCGGCCGCCACCTCGCCGGCCGCCCGGGCCCGGCGCGCGTGCCATGCCTCCATCAGCTGGAGCACGGTGGCCGCGGTTTCCTCGATCGAGCGGCGGGTGACGTCGATCACCGGCCATCCGCGCCGGGCGCACAACCGCCGAGCCCAGAGCAGCTCGGCCTTCACCGCCTCCTCGTCCACGTATTCGGTGCTGCCCTGACGCATGATCGCCGCCGGGTCGGCCCCGCCGATCAGCCGCAGCCGGTGGCGGCGGATGTCGATCAGCGCTTTCGGCTCCAGGGTCAGCCCGATCACCGGCACCGCGATCCGGTCCAACCCCTCGGGTTCCGGCAACCCTGGCACCAGCGGGATGTTGGCCGCCTTGATCCCGCGATTGGCGAGGTAGAAGCAGGTCGGTGTCTTGGAACTGCGGGAGACGCCCACCAGTACCACATCGGCCTCCGCCATCCCGGGCTGGGCCTGGCCGTCGTCATGGGCCAGCACGTAGTGCATGGCGTCGATGCGCTGGAAATAATCCGCGTTCAGCACGTATTGCCGGCCCGGCCGGGCGCCGGCCGGCTCGCCGATATACTCGGCCAGCAGGTTCATCACCGGATCGAGGACGTTTACCACCGGCACCCCCAGCCGCTGGCAGGTGGCTTCCAAATCCGCCCGCAGGGCGCGATCGACCAGGGTGGAGAGAACCGGGCCGGGCTCCGCCTCGATCCCCTCCAGCACGCGGTGCAGCTGAAAGCGGGTGCGGATCAGGCTCCAGCGATGCGGGGTGATCTGCACATGCTCGAACT
>JAKBCO010000230.1 GCA_021807785.1 Pseudomonadota bacterium | reverse complement strand
CCCGAACCCGACATTGTTCGGGTCCAGATGCTGGGCGGCCATGAACGCGAGCGAGGAGCCGGGCATGTCGCCGGCCGGCCAGGCGTCGCGCCGGCAGGCCTGCGGCTGCGCCTTCGGATAGGCCGGGCCGCGCTGCCAGGGCTGGCGATAGGTGACCCCGTAGGTCTGCACATGCTCCTGCCAGCGCTTCGACAGATAGGGGTAGAGGGTGCGGCTGACCCCGCCGATTCCGGTGCCCGCCGGGCGCGGGTGGATGTCGCAATCGGCGATCGCGAGTTTCGCGGAACTGGCCGCGTGCGGGCCGGGCTGCGGGCGGACATCGACGGTCATGGCGTTGGCTCCCTGAGGCGCGGATAGGTCCGAAGCGGGTTCTCCACCGCGATCTTCCGCCGCAACGCTTCGTCCAGCCCGGCCGGCCAGGCGGCGGCGCCGTCGAACTGCCAGTGCGGGTAGTCGGTGGAGAACAGCAGCATCTCGTCCGATCCGAGATGATCCATCAGCCGCCCAAGCTGCGCCGGATCGTCGGGGGCGTCAAATGGTTGCAGGCTCAGGCGGACCCGCTCGCGCACCAGCGTGGTCGGCGGGTCCGAGACCCAGGGGATTTCGCTGCGCAGCCCCTTCCAGAACTTGGTCAGCCGCCAGAGATGCGCCGGCAGCCAGGAGACGCCGGATTCCAGCAGCACCACCGTCAGGTCCGGGAACTTGGCGAACACGCCCTCGGCCACCAGCGAGGTGAGGGCGGAGGCGAAGCCGGCGGCCTGGCTCACGTAATCCTCGGTGAAGCTCGACGCCCAGCCGACCGGGGTGGTGGGGTGGCGATAGAGGCTGCCGGCATGGATGCCGACCGGCATCCGATGGCGCTGGGCGGCTTCGTAGATCGGCCACATCTGCCGCCGTCCGGGCGGGACCTCGCCGCCCACCAGCATCAGCACCTGCACGAAGCGCGGATCGTCGGCGCGGCGTTCGATCTCGGCCGCGGCGAGGTCCGGGCTGGTCATCGGGATCACCACCGAGGCGCGCAGCCCGGGATCGCGATCGAGGAAGGTCGCCGCCACCCAGTCGTTCACCGCCCGGCAGAACACCGCCGCCAGATCATCGGAGAACAGCACCGGCGCGCCGTAGAGGCAGTTGAGGATCGCGGTGCCGGTGCCGAACGGGGTCATCGCCTCGGCGCGCAGGCGTTCGGCGGTGGCCGCGCCCTGGCCGGCGGCGTCGCGCCAGTCGGGGCGGACGGTGAGCGGCGCGCGGGCGGGGTAGGCGATCGGCAGCAGTTCGTCGAGGCCGCGGCGGGTCACCGTCTCCTGCCACAGCGGTTCCAGGAACGGCATCAGCGCCGGCAGGCCGGGCACGGTGGGGTGCAGGTCGCAATCGATCGGAGCGGTCATGCGGGCCTCGGGTGACGCGGCGCGGACGGTCTGCCATCCTGCGCCCATGCGCAAGCCGACCGCCGCCGGATGACCCCGCACGCCGATGCCGAGGCGGGCCAGGGCTATCTGGACGCGGCCTGGTTCCTGCCGGCGATCGAGGGGCCGGGCGGATTCCTGTGCCTCGCCGGCTGGTACAGCCTGCCCGGCCCGCCGCATCGCCCGCTGAGCGGGGAGCTCGCGTTCGCCGGGCGGCGAGCCCGCTTTCCCTGCGATCTGCCGCGGGTCGATGTGAGCGGGGCGGATGCGCGTTTCGCGCTGCATTCCGGCTTCGATGCGGTCCTGGCGCTGCCCGGCGTGCCGGAAGCGCCGCTGCCGCTGCGCTTGTGGGATGGGGAGCGCGAGCGCGGCACCCTGACGGTTGCCGCGCGCCACCCGCTGCGCGAGGCCGAGCTGCTCCGTGGCCGGCTGCCGGCGCGCCGCCAGCGCAAGCTCGACAACCTGATCCTGGCCGAGCGCGAGCGGCTCTCGCACCGCATCCGTATCAATTCGCTGCCGGTGACCGGGCAGATCGACCCCGCGTTCGGCTGCAACCTGCGCTGCCCGATGTGCAAGTCGCAGATGATCCGCGAGCAGGGCTACATGCTGCCCAATCTGGACCCGGCGCGGCTGGCGCGCATCCTGGACCGCTACGGCGAGACGCTGATCCGCATCTGGCTGTCGCTCTGGGGCGAGCCGCTGCTCAACCGCCGGCTCCCCGAGATCGTGCGCATGTGCAAGGATTACGACATCTGGGCGATGATCAGCTCGAATCTCAGCGTGCCGCTGTCGGATGCGGCGATCGGGGCGCTGCTGGAGAGCGGGATCGACACCGTCATGGCCTCGGTCGATGGCGCCTCGCAGGCGGTCTATGAGCAGTATCGGCGCGGCGGCAGCCTCGATCTCGCGCTGCACAACCTGAACCGGCTGGCCGAGGCGCGGGCGCGGCGGGGCCTGCGGCGGCCGCATCTCTATTGGCGCTACCTGGTGTTTCCGTGGAACGCGCATGAGGTGGAGGCGGCGCGGCGGCTGGCCGCCGAGGCGGGGGCCGACGAGTTCGGGGTGGAGCCGGGGGTGCTGCTGCCGCGGATGCAATTTCCCCTGGACCCGCCCGGGACGGCGGCGCCGGCGCGGCTGCCGCCGGAGCAGGCGGCGGAATGGCGGGCGCTGGCGCGCGGGCAGGCGGCGCGGCATCGTTATTTCGGGTGCGACTATCTCTACAGCTCGATCAGCGTCAATTCGGACGGGCTCGCCCATCCCTGCTGCTATGTGGTCGCGCCCAGCCATGCGCTGGGGGACGCGACCGAGCCGGCGGCGGCGCTGCGTAACGCGCCGGCGGCGGAGGCGGCGCGGGCGGCGCTGGCCGCATTCGCCGCCGACGCGCCGGGGCCGATCAGCGCGGCGGCGCCCTGCGACGGGTGCGACGTGCTGAGCGCCTGCGGCGGGCATGTGACGACGCAGACCGGGTTTCGGCAGCTGTTCGATCACCTGGTGAACGAGACGCCGATCTACTGGTAGGGGGATTCGTCATTCTCCCGTCGCGGCCCGGGCACCGGCCCGAGCGCGCCGATCAGCGCCCGCGCAGCAGCACGTCGCGGGCCCGGTTCACCCGCGCCGCGTGCGCGGTGCTGCCGCCGGCATCCGGGTGCGCGGCGCGAATCTCCCGCCGGTGGGCCGCGCGGATCGCCGCCGGCGGGGCGTCCGGGGCCACCCCCAGCACCGCGGCGGCCTCGGCGCGGTCCATTGCCCCGCCCGGGTTGCGCGGGCCGGCCGGCTTCGGGTGCCACCATCCCCACAGCGCCGGGCCGGCCAGGATCGCCACCCCCAGCGCCGGCAGCTCCCACCCGGTCAGCACCAGCAGCAGCACCAGCGCCAGCGCCCCCAGCGTGCCGGTCCAGCGCAGCAGCGCGGGCAGCGAGACCGCAGGCGCGCGCTCGAAGGCGCGCAGCCCGCCCAGGAAGGCGGCCAGCGCCAGCACCCCCAGCAGCAGCGGCAGCATCAGGGGGCCGCGAAGGGGCGGAAGGCCTCGGCCAGGGTCGCGTAGATGGCCTGCTTGAAGCCCACCGCCAGGGCGGGCAGCTCGGACAGGCGGCCCCAGCGCCAGGCGTCGAACTCGGGGTGCGGGTCGGCATCCAGGCGGATCTCGGCGTCGCTGCCGAGGAAGCGCAGCGCGAACCAGCGCTGGCGCTGGCCGCGATAGCGCCCGCCCAGCGCCCGGCCCAGCAGCGCGGGCGGCAGGTCGTAGGTCAGCCAGTCCGGGTGTTCGGCGATGATCTCGGCGCGGTCGGTGCCGATCTCCTCGGCCAGTTCGCGCAGTACCGCCGCGCGCGGGTCCTCGCCGGCGTCGATGCCGCCCTGCGGCAATTGCCAGCCGCCGGCGGCGCCCTCGGCATTGGGCAGGTCGGCGCGGCGGGCGAGGAAGACCAGGCCGGCCGGGTTGAGCAGCACCGCGCCGACATTGGGGCGATAGGGGAGCGTGGTCATTTCGCGGCGCTCGCGCCCTGGAGGGCGGGCAGGACGGCGGGTGGGCCGGCGGGTGGACTGGCGGCGGGCGGCGGCGCGGGCGGCGGCAGCGCCAACGCGCTGGCCGGGGTCAGCACCAGCCCCTTGGCCGCCAGCCCATGCACCCAGGCCTCCAGCAAGGCGAGGGTGCGCGGGCGCACCGCCTGCACCAGCCCGAGCGCGCTGCCGCGCTGCCGGGCCAGCCGGTCCAGCCGGGCGAGCGCGGCGGCGATCGAGGCCGGGTCGGCGGGCCGGTCGATCACCACATCCACCGCGCGGCCCCAGGCGGCTTGCAGGCGCGCCGCGCCGGGGCGCGGGTCGAGATAGAGCAGGCCCATCGCGGCGAGGCGGCGCAGGATCGGGTGGAAATCCTCGCCGTCGGCGGCGAAGCGGCTGCCGCTGGTGAGCCCCAGCGCGCCGGTGACGCCGACATAGCCCTGCACCCGCGACAGCACCCAGTCCAGCACCGCCCGGTTCTGGCGGGAGGTGTTGCCGGTCAGCAGAGCTTCCGGCCCGGGGTCGTTCAGCGGATAGCGCGAGGGTTCCATCGGCAGCGAGATCAGGAACTCGTGTCCGGCGGCGCGGGCGGCCTTCAGGATCGGGCCCGGCTGCGCGGCGTAGGGAGAGATGGCGAGCGAGACCGCCCCCGGCAGGGCGGCGATGGCGGCGAGGCTGGCGGCGCGGTCGAGCCCCACCCCGGCCAGCAGCAGCCCCACCCGGGGGCCGCGTTCGGCCGGGTTGAAGGCGGCGGCGTAGGCCGTCATCGGCGCGGTGCCGTCGGGGCCGATGCGCGGCAGGAAGCGCCCGGGATGGCCTCGGAGGGGGGTGAGCAGGGAAGGCATCGGCCCGGCGACGGCGGCGGCGGCGGCGGGCGGGGGTTGCGGGCCGCGTGGACCGGCGCGGACATTGGGCGCCGGGCCGGGCGCCGGATGCGCAGGCGGCGCCGAGGCGGGGTGGGGCAGGGCGGCGAGGCGCCGCGCCGGGGGCGGGGCGGCGGCGGATGGGTGCGGGGGGAGCTTCGGCGGGCCCAGCCATTGCAGTGCTCCCGCGCCGCCGGCCAGCCCCACGAGCACCACCGCCCAGGTCAGTCCGAGCGCGCGCCAGCCTCGCATCCCTCAGGCTCCAACCCGTCCCGGGGGTCTCGCCGGGCTGGCGGTCCCGGCGACGATGGAACCGCGCGCCCGCGCACCGAGCCCCGGCGCATCGAGCCCCCGCGCGCCGAGTCCCGGCGCACCGAGTCCCGGCGCGCCGAGGCCCGGCGCGACGCGCGGGTGGCGCCGGCCCCCGACCGCGAGGCTGGGTGTCCGTCCGGCCGGGTCGCGCCA
>JAKBCO010000229.1 GCA_021807785.1 Pseudomonadota bacterium | reverse complement strand
TCGCCGCCATCGGCGACGAGATGGTGCTGACGATCTATCGCACCGCCTATTCCGGGGTGCTCAAGAACATCATGGACTACTCGGCGGCGCTGTGCGACGCCGAGGGACGGCTGGTGGCGCAGGGGCTCAGCCTGCCCGGCCATCTCTGCTCCATTCCCGTCGCGCTCCGCGCGGCGATCGCGGCCTTCCCGGGCGACATCCACCCGGGCGACATCCTGGTGCTGAACGACCCCTACGAGGGGGGGATGCACCTGCCCGACATCTTCCTGTTTCGCCCGATCTTCGCCGGCGGCGCGGTGATCGCCTTTGCCGCCACCATCTGCCACCACACCGATGTGGGCGGGCGGGTGCCGGGCTCCAACGCCTCCGACAGCACCGAGATTTTCGCCGAGGGGCTGCGCATCCCGCCGCTCAAGCTCTACGATCGCGGCGCGCCCAACCCGACCCTGCACCGCATCATCGAGAAGAACGTTCGCCTGCCCGGCCGCGTCTTCGGCGACCTGCGCGCCCAGCTCGCCGCCTGCGCCATCGCCGCGCGCGGGGTGGAGGCGCTGGTCGCCCGCCATGGTGCCGCGGGCGTGCGCGCGCTGATGGACGCCACCATGGACTACAGCGAACGCCTGACCCGGCACTGCCTGGCCGAGCTGCCGGATGGGGAGGCCAGCTTCACCGACTGGATCGACGATGATCAGATCGATCAGGGGGTACCGATCAAGCTGGTCTGCACCGTGACCAAGCGCGGCGGGGCGATGCGGTTCGACTGGACCGGCAGCGCCGCGCAGGTGAAGGGGGCGATCAACAACACCTGGTCCTACACCGCGGCGGCCAGCTTCACCGCCGCCAAATCCGTGCTGTCGGTGAACATGCCGAACAATGACGGGGTGTTCCGCGCCATCGAGGTGATCGCGCCCGAGGGCACCATCATGAACGCCTTGCCGCCGGCCGCCTGCGCCGCCCGCGGACTGACCGGGTTCCGTGCCTGCGACTGCGCGTTCGGCGCGCTGGCGCAGCTCTATCCGGACCGGGTGTTCGCCGCCGGCGACGGTGGCAACACCGGCATCACCGTGGGCGGCTACGACCGCGCGCGGCGCGGGTTCATCTATGTCGATTTCCTGTCGGGCGCATGGGGCGCGCGCCCCTGGGCCGACGGGCTCGAGGGCAACACCACCATGTTCGCCAACATGGCGAGCTTCAGCGTGGAGATGATCGAGGCGGAAAACCCGCTCGAAATCACCGACTACGGCTTCGTCCCCGACACCGGCGGCGCCGGGCGCTTTCGTGGCGGGGCGGCGATGGCGCGCAGCTGGCGGATGCTGGCCGAGGAAGGGGTGCTGCAAGTGCGCGCCGACCGCCAGACGCACCGGCCGTACGGGCTGGCCGGCGGTGGGGAGGGGGCGGCGGGGCGCAATACGCTGAACCCCGGCGCCGCCGATGAACGGGCGCTGCACGCCAAGCTGACCATGAATTTCCGCGCCGGGGAGGTATTCCGCCACCAGCTGCCCGGCGGCGGCGGCCATGGCGACCCGCTGGCGCGTGACCTGGCGGCGGTGGCACGCGACCTGCGCGCCGGACTGGTGACGCCGGCGGGGGCGGCGCGCGATTACGGGGTGATCGCGCGCGGCGACCCGCCGGAGATCGACGTGGCGGCGACGGAGGTGTTGCGGGCGCGGCGGCGCGCCCCATGACGCTGCGCATCGGCATCGACATCGGCGGCACCTTCACCGACCTGGTCGCCATCGCCCCCGACGGCACCGTCCGCACCCGCAAGATCGCCTCCACCCCGCGTGACTACACCGAAGCCATCCTCGCCGGCCTGCTCCCCCTGCTCGCCGATCTCCCCGCCCCGCCCAGCGCGCTGCTGCACGCCACCACCATCGGCTCCAACACCATCCTGCAAGGCACCGGCGCCCGCACCGCCCTCATCACCACAAGCGGCTTCCGCGACATCCTGGAAATCCGCGACCTGCGGATGCCGCGCGTCTATGACATCGGCTGGACCAAGCCGCCGCCGCTGGTCGAACGCCGCCTTCGGCTCGAGGTCACCGAAAAGCTCCGCCCGGACGGGACCGTCGCCATCCCGCTCGATCCCGCCTCGATCGAGGCTGCCGTCGCGGTGCTGCGCGCGGAGCGGGTGGAGGCACTCGCCATCTGCCTGCTGCATTCCTACGCCAACCCGGCGCATGAACACGCCGTCGCCGCCGCCGTCCGCGCCGCCCTGCCGGAGTTGCCGATCTCCCTCAGCGCCGACATCCTGCCCGAGATCCGCGAATATCCGCGCACCAGCACCACCGTCATCAACGCCTATGTGCAGCCGGTGGTGCGCGCCTATCTCACCACGCTGGCCGCCCGCCTCGCCGCCGCCGGGGTGGCGGCGCCGCTCCGGCTGATGCAGTCCAATGGCGGCCTCGCCACCGCCGAGCACGCCGCCGCCCAGCCGGTGCATATCGTCGAATCCGGTCCCGCCGCCGGGGTGGTCGGCGCCGCCGCGCTGGCGGCCGCCCTGGGCGAACCGCGCCTCATCACCTTCGACATGGGCGGCACCACGGCCAAGGCGGGCCTGGTGGAAGACGGCACCATCGGCCGGACCGAGGCGCTGGAGGTCGGCGCCGGGGTGATGGCCGGCTCGCGCCTGCTGGTGGGGGCCGGGTATCTGCTGAAACTGCCGGCGATCGATCTCGCCGAGGTCGGCGCCGGCGGCGGCTCGCTCTGCCGGCTGGACCCGGCCGGCGCCCCCAAGGTCGGCCCGGCGAGCGCCGGCGCCGTCCCGGGGCCGGTCTGCTATGGCCAGGGCGGACAGGAACCCACCGTCACCGACTGCAACCTGGTGCTGGGCTATCTGGACCCGGCCGGGCTCGCCGGCGGCGCCCTGAAGCTCGACGCCGAGGCCGCCCGTGCCGCCGTCGCCGGCCGGCTGGCCGCCCCGCTGGGGCTGAGCGTGGAACAGGCCGCCGCCGGCATGATCCGCCTCGCCGCCGCGGCGATGATGCGCGCCATCCGCGCCGTCACCGTCGAGCGCGGGCGCGACCCGCGGGACTTCGCCCTGCTCGCCTTCGGCGGCAACGGCCCGCTGTTCGCCACCGCCATCGCCGAGGAGCTCGGCATCGCCCGCGTCATCGTCCCGCCGCTGCCCGGCGTCTTCAGCGCCTTCGGCCTGCTGGTCGCGCGGATGGAGCATCACCTGACGCGAAGCCTGCGCGCCCGGCTGCCGGGCGCCGACCCAGTCCCGCTCCGCGCCACCCTCGCCGCACTGGAAGCCGAAGCGGCGGGACGGCTGCAAGCCGACGGCTTCCCCCCCGCCCGCCAGACGCTCCGCCGCGCTGCGCTGGCGCGCTATCTCGGCCAGTCGAGCGAAATCCCGGTCCCGCTGCCGGACGGGGCGGATTGGCCCGCCGCCCTGCCGGAGCGCTTCGCCCAGGCCCACGAAGCCACCTACGGGTTCCGCGCCGATCCCGGCGAGGCGGTGGAGCTGATGGGCCTCGCCGTCACCGCCGCTTGTATCCAGGATGCGTCGCCGGTCCCGACTTCCATTCCGCCCGCCGCCTTGCCCGTCCCCGAAAGCCGCCGCGCCTGGTTCCCGGACTCCGGATGGATCGAGACCAAGGTGACCGACCGCGCCGGCCTCCGCCATCCCTTGCCGGGGCCGTTGATCGTGCAGGAATACGACGCCACCACCCTGGTCCCGGCCGGCTGGCACGCCGCGCTCGATGCCTTCGGCGCGATCCGCCTGCATCGCCGTCCCTGATCGGCCCTTCCCCGCCGGCCCGGACGGCGCTACCCCGCCGCGCATGGACGCTCTGCTCGCCGGCTATCGCCGTTTCCGCCAGCACGGCTGGCCCACCCGCCGCCGCCTGTTCGAGACCCTGGCCGAGAAGGGCCAGTCCCCCCGCGCCCTGGTGATCGCCTGCGGCGACAGCCGGGTGGACCCGGCGATGATCTTCGATGCCGCCCCGGGCGAGATCTTCACCATCCGCAACGTCGCCAACCTGGTCCCGCCCTGCCAGCCGGACGGCGCCTATCACGGCACCAGCGCGGCGCTGGAATTCGCGGTGACGGTGCTGGAGGTGGGCGACATCATCGTCATGGGCCATGGGCTCTGCGGGGGGGTGCGGGCGCTGCTGGACGGGGTGGCCGACAACCGGGCCGGCTTCATCGGCCCCTGGATGCGCCTGGCGGAACCCGCCCGCGCCCGCGTGCTGGCCTGCGCCCCGGCCGACCCGCAGCTGGAAGGCGAACACCAAGTGGTGCGGCTGTCGCTCGAGAATCTGCGCAGCTTCCCGTTCGTGACCGAGCGCCTCGCCAGCGGGCGGTTGCGGCTGCACGGGGCGCATTTCGACATCCGCACCGGGCGGCTCGCGCTGCTGTCGGCGGACGGGTTCACCGACGTGGCATAGCGGCCATCGCCGCCGCCAGCCCCGCGGCGCACAGGAACGTGAGGCGCAGCGCCGGGGTGAAGCCCAGCGCCGCGTGCAGCGGGGCAAAGAGCGCGATCAGCAGGCTGGCGCCGGCGACGATCCCCAGGCTGCGGGTCAGCATCCCCAGGCTGCCGGCCACGCCGCGGTCGTGGCGGGGGATGGTGCCGGTCAGCACCTCGAAATACGCCACCTGGAACACGCCCGCGCCCAGGCCCGAGGCGACCATCGCCGCCGAGAGCCCGACCATCGCCCCGACCGCGCCGCCCGGCACCAGGGCGATGCCGGCCAGCCCCAGCGCGCACAGCCCCGCCCCGCCCCGCAGCAGCGCTGCCGCCCCGACCCGCCCGGCCAGTCGCCCGGCCAGCGGGCCCGCCACCGCCACCCCGGCCGGCGCCGCCGCCAGCATGAGCCCGTCCAGCGCCGCCGGCAGCCCGGCCATCCGCGCCAGCGCGAACGGCACCAGCAGCAGCACCGCGAAGCTGGCCAGGTTGACCCCGATTGCGGCCAGGTTGACCCGCGCGAACCCCGGCCGGTGAAAGAGCGCGAGATCGATCAGCGGCGCCTCGGCCCGCCGCTCGGCGGCGACGAATCCGGCCCCGAGCGCGCCCGCCAGCCCCAGCGCCCCCAGCGCGCGGACCGGCGCGGTCAGCTGGTTGAACGCCGCCAGCAGCGCCACGATCGCCGCGACCAGCAGCATGGCGCCGGCCCAGTCGAACCCGGGCCAGTCGAACCCGGGCCGGTCGAACCCGGGCCGCGGTCCCGCCCGGCGGTCCGGCGGCAGGGTCAGCCCGGCCAGCGCGCCGGCCAGGGCGAACGGCACCCG
>JAKBCO010000228.1 GCA_021807785.1 Pseudomonadota bacterium | reverse complement strand
TCACTCCCCGGCCAGCCGCGCCTCCCCTGCCGCCGGGGCGGCGAAGCGCATCACCGCGGCCACGTCCGCGGCTTCGGCGATCCCCAGCACCGCGTCGGCCAGCCGCGCCGCGCGGTCGGGACCCAGCACCGCGTCGGCCAGCCCATGGAACTTGGCGCGCAGCTCGGCCTCGGTCAGGAAATTGCCCGGCTCGCCCTTCGGCACCACCACCTTGCGGGTGAAGCTCGCCCCGCGGGCACGCAAGGTGACCTTGCCCGACATGTTGGCGGGGAACTCGGCCTCGATCTCGGGGTCGAAGACGCAGGCGATGCGGCCCAGCAGCGCGCGCACGCCCGCATCCCGCAGCCCCGCATAGCTGTCCCAGCCCATCGCCCCGGTGGCCAGCGCCGAGGCCAGCACGAACGGGCCGGAGAACTGCCCGTCCACCACGTTTTCCGGGTTCGCCTTCTTCTCCGCCGGGGCGCCGATCAGCGACATCCCCGCCCGCGGCAGGCCGAGCGTGACGGCTTCCACCTCCTCGGGTTTCAGCCCGAGCTCGGCGCGCAGCGCCAGCGCGGCATCGATCCCGGCATGGCCGTAGCGGCAGGAGGGGTAGGGCTTCACCGCGGTGTTCATCAGCTCGAACACCGTGCCCAGGTCCTGGATCACCCGCTCCGGGGTCGGGGCCGGGGCGTAGGCCTGCAGGAAGCCGTGCGGACCTTCCAGCGCCTCGGCCGCGCCCTTGAAGCCCTCGCGCACCATGGTGGCGGCGACCAGCCCGTTGGTGGCGGCCCAGCCCACCTGGAAGCGCTTGGTCCAGGCGCCGTTGACCAGGAACTCCAGGCTGCCCGCCGCCTGGCTCAGCGCGGTGCCGAGCGCGCCGGCGATCCCCGCCGCATCCAGCCCGAACACCCGCCCGGCCGCGGCGGCGGCGCCGAACGCCCCGCAGGTGGCGGTGGGGTGGAAGCCGCGGTCGTAATGGGCGCCGGCGGGCAGGGCCAAGGCGATGCGGCAGACCACCTCGTAGCCGGCGATGATGGCGGCGAGCACGGTGGCGCCGGATGCGCCGGCCATCTCGCCGGCGGCCAGCGCCGCCGGGATCACCGGGGCGCCGGGATGCAGGCTGGCGGCGGCGTGGGTGTCGTCGAAATCCAGCGAGTGCGCCAGCGCCCCGTTGAGGAACGCCGCGCCGGGCGGGGTGTAGCGAGCGGCATCGCCGAACACGCCGCAGGACCCGCCGGCGAAGCCCAGCGCGCGGGCGGCGCGCAGGAAGCTCTCGGTGCTTTCGGCGTCGTGGCGGGCGCGCACGACATTGCCGATCAGGTCCAGCACCAGGTAGCGGGCGCGGCCGACCACCTCGGGCGGCAGCCGATCGAGGGTGAGGCCGGCAACGAATTCGGAGAGGCGGGTGGTGATGTCCATGGCGGGACCTCCGGGTGGCGATGATCGGGTCAGTCTTGTCCGGAACCGGAACCGACGCCAGCGCCGGGCGGCGTGGGGTCCAGGCGCAATCCGCTGGCGGCATCGAACACATGCAGCTGCTCAGGCGGCAGGTGGACCGGCAGGGTCATGCCATCGCCCAGGGGCCCTGGCGGACCGGTGATGCGCAGCGCGAACTCGGTGTCATCGGCCAGCTTGCCATGCAGCAGGGTTTCCGAGCCCAGTGGCTCGATCAGCTCGATGGTGACGGCAAGCCCGGTCGGCGCGGCGGCGCGCTCGGCGTGCTGGGGGCGGATGCCGATCAGAATGCGCGTGCCGTCCGGTGCCGCGTGACGCCCCCCGGCAAGGGGGATTTGCGCGCCGGCGGCAAGGGCCGCCATGGTGCCGCCCCGGGCCAGCACGGCGGGGCAGAAATTCATTGCCGGATCGCCGATGAAGCCGGCGACGTAGGTGTCGGCGGGGCGGTCGAACACCTCCACCGGCGTGGCGATCTGGGCCACCCGACCTTCGTGCATCACCACCAGCCGATCGGCGAGCGTCATTGCCTCGGTCTGGTCGTGGGTAACGTAGAGGCTGGTCACGCCGAGCCGGCGCTGCAGGCGGCGGATATCGGCCCGCACCTGCACCCGCAACCTGGCGTCGAGATTCGAGAGCGGTTCGTCGAACAGGAACAGCTTCGGTTCGCGCACGATGGCGCGGCCCATCGCCACCCGCTGGCGCTGTCCGCCGGAGAGCTGTCGCGGCCGGCGGTCCAGCAACGGGCCGAGCCCGAGCAGGGCGGCGGCCTCGTCCACCCGGCGCGCGATCTCGGCCCGGGGCAGGCCGCGCAATTTCAGGCCGTATTCCATGTTGCCGAACACGGTCATGTGCGGGTAGAGCGCGTAGTTCTGGAACACCATCGCAATATCACGGCGCGACGGGTCGGTGTCGGTGATATCGGTCCCGTCCAGCAACACCCGCCCGGCGGTGGGGGACTCCAGCCCCGCGACCAGCCGCAGCAGGGTGGATTTGCCGCAGCCCGAGGCACCGACGATCACCACCATCTCGCCGTCCGCCAGCGCCAGATCGATGCCGTGCAGGACGGTGGTGGCGGCGAAGCTCTTGGCGAGGCCGCGCAGGTCCAGCCTGGCCATCTACTTGTCCGCCTCGGTCAGGCCGCGCACGAACCAGCGCTGCATCAGCAGCACCACCGCGACGGGGGGAAGAATCGCCCAGATGGTGCCGGCCATCACCAGATTCCAGGGCGTGATCTGATCGGTGGTGATCATTCGCACGATTCCCAGCACGATCGGATTCAGCCGTCCGTTGGTGACCGCGAGCAGCGGCCAAAGATACTGGTTCCAGCCATAGACGAACAGGATCACGAACAGGGCGGCGAGGTTGGGGGCCGAGACCGGCAGCAGCATATCGAGGAAGAACCGCATCGGACCGGCACCATCGAGCCGCGCCGCCTCCACCAGCTCGTCGGGAACCGCGAGGAACACCTGACGAAACAGCAAGGTTGCGGTGGCCGAGGCGATCAGCGGCATGGTGAGCCCGGTGAAGCTGTTGATCAGGTGGAATTGCGACATCACGGCGTAGGTGGGAATGATCCGCACCTCGACTGGAAGCATCAGGGTCAGCAGGATCGCCCAGAAGGCGATCATCCGGAACGGAAAGCGGAAGAAGGCGATGGCGAAGGCCGAGAGTGCCGAGATGGCGATTTTGCCCAGCGCGATCACCAGGGCCATGGCGAAGCTGACCAGCAGCATATGCCCGATCGTCACCCCGGCATCCGCCGAGGCGCCGTAGCCCAGCACATCGATAAAGCTGCGCAACCCGGCCAGTCGCGGCAGCAGCGACAGATCGCCGCGGTTGATCGCGCCCGCGGTTTCGGTGGCGCCGGCGAAAGCGACCCAGACCGGCAGCGCGAACAGCGCGGCACCAAGGCCCAGCACCCCGTGAGCGAGATAGTCGGGGCGGCGCTTCATGTCCGGTCCCGACCGCCGGCGTAGCGGAATTGCAGCACCGTGAGGGCGACGATCAGCGCCATCAGGATCACCGATTGCGCCGCCGATCCGCCCAGATCGAGATTGATGATGCCGTCGCGATAGACCTTCACCACCATGGTCTCGGTCGCGGTGCCGGGGCCGCCGCCGGTGAGGGCGAAGATCAGCGCGAAGGTATCGAAGGCAGCATAGACGGTGTTCACCACCAGCAGAAAAAGGGTGGTGGGCAGCAGCAGCGGCCATAACATCGTGCGGAAGCGGTACCAGCCGCGCGCGCCGTCGAGCGCCGCTGCCTCGATCAGGGTGCGCGGGATCGATTGCAGCCCGGCGAGATAGAAGATGAAATTATAGGCCACCTGTTTCCAGGCGCCGACCAGGATCACCAGACCCAGGGCCTGGCCGCCATGAAGGACATAGTTCCAGTCGATGCCGGCCTGCTTCAGCACTCCCGTGAGCAGGCCGATTTCGGGTTGCAGAAGGAACACGAAGATCACCGAGGCGATCGCCGGGGCGATGGCGTAGGGTAGGATCAGCAATGCGCGATAGATCGCTCGCCCCTTGATTTCACGGTCGGCGAAAACGGCAAGCACGAGCCCGCCGGCCATCGCCAGCGCGGTAACGGCGGTGCAGTAGAGAAGCGTGCGCAGCACGGTTGCGCGGTAGGTTCCGGAGCCCAGCAGGGCGGCGAAATTGGCCAACCCGACGAACCGCGCATTGAGCCCGAACCCGTTGACCGCGCGCACGCTTTCCACGAACGCCCGCCACGCTGGAAACAGGAAGAACAACGCGGTGATGGCCAGCTGGGGCAGCACCAGGAACGCCGGCAGGGCTCGGCCCGGGAACAGGGTCCGGCGTTCCATGGCGGGCGGCTCAGCCGCGCATGCTGCGGGCGAAGCGGTCGATCACGGCCTGGCCGCGCCTGGTGGCGTTCGTCAGCGCCACCTTGGCCGAGGTGCCGTTCTGGATCGCGCGCTCCCATTCTTCCTCGATGATGACGAAGACTTCCGCCATGCCGCCGAGCCGCACGCCGGCCGAGTAGGGCGTTACCTTGGTTCGGGTCAGCTGCTTGACCGCGAGATCGGTGCCCGGGTTGGCGGCGTAGAAGCCTTCCTTGGCCAGTTGCGCGTTGCCGCCACGGGTGACCGGGATGTAGCCGGTGGCCTTCGACCAGTGCGCGTCGTTGTCGGGCAGTGCCATGTAGTTCAGGAACTGTGCGACGCCGCGGTATTCGGCCAAGGTCCGGCCCGGCGCCGTCATGGTCCAGAACGCCGCGCCGCCGATGATCGAATTGATCGGCGACTTTATCAGCGACGGATGATAGGGCAGGAAGGCATCGCGGAAGCCGAACTTGGCGCTCTGCTTCAGTTGGCCGTAGATGCCCGAGGAATCAAAGCTGATCGCCGCCCTGCCGGCATAGAAGATCGGGCTCGGCGCGCCGTCGCGGCCTTCGTATTTGAACACCCCCTCTTTCTGCAGCGCCAGCAGCATCCCGAGATGCTTCACGAACGGCGCGGAATCGATCAGCAGCCTGGGATCGGGACCGCCGAATCCGTTGTCCAGGGTGGCGAACGGCACGTCATGGATGGCCGCGAATTGCTCGAACTGGGCCCAGATCGGCCAGGCGGTCATCATCGGGATCTCGGCGGCCTTCCTGGCCTTGATGACACGGGCCGCCTTGATCACCTGCGGCCAGGTGGCGAGCTCCATCGCAGGGTCGAGACCGGCCCGATGGAACGCATCCTCGTTGATCCACATCAGGGTGGTGGAGGAGTTGAACGGCGCACCGCCCATCTTGCCGCCGGCCACGCCGTAATAGCCGCGCACGGCGGGGATGTAGCGCG
>JAKBCO010000227.1 GCA_021807785.1 Pseudomonadota bacterium | reverse complement strand
AGGCGTTTACCTTTCGTCAGCGAATCCGGAGCAATCTGGCGGGCGATCGGCACCAGGACGGCGCCGCGAGCCCAGTGCGGACCCCCGGTTGCGTCATGCCGCCTGCCCCGATCAGCCCTGTCGCCCCCGTCGCGCCGGCCGCGACGGCGTCGCCCGCCCGCCGGGGACCCGCGGCACCCGCGGCCGCGCCCTCGCCCCCCGGCGCCGGCAACCCCAGCGCGCATTTCGACCCCAGCGTCGGGCTGGTGGTGCTCGAGTTCCACGACACCGCCGGGGCGGTGAGCCACTCCATTCCCTCGGCCGAACAGCTGCGCGCCTACCGGCGATGGGAACAGACGCAGCTGGGCCCGAGCGCGGCGGCGCCGAAATCGGCGGACCTGCCGATCCCGACGCCGCCGGGTTAGCCGCCCCTACACCGTATTCCCCACCAGTCCGCCGAAGCGCTTCCAGGTCTTGCCGTCCCAGCGCTGCATCTGCATCTGCTTGATCGGCCGGTGATCGGTCTTGCTGGTGTTGAGCCGGATCCCGGGCAGCAGCACCGGCACCTCGAACTCGTGCAGATTCTCCGCCTCGGCCATCACCTTCGGGCGGGCGAAGTTGCCGTCGCACTGCTTCAGCACCTGCGCCATCGTCTGGCTGATCCCGAAGCCGAAGACGTAGCTGGCATCCGTGATGTCGCCATGCGGCAGGTATTTCGCCATGAACGCGCGCCAGGTCTTCATGCCGGCGTCGTTGTCCCAGCCCGGATCGGTCGGGTCCTTCAGATAGCCGGTGCTGAGGATGCCGAGGCTGTTCTGCGGCCCGGCCGGGCGTATCACCTCGCCCACCGAGATGGCGACGTTGGTCATGAAGAACATCGGATGCCAGTTCAGGCTGTGGACCTTGCGGATCGCCTGGGCGGCGAATTTCGGGATCGCGCCCACCACCAGGACATTGGCGCCGGATGCCTGGAGCGAAACGATCTGCGAGTCCACCGTGGCATCGGTGGTCTCGTAGCTGGCGGTATGGATCGGGATCTTCGCCTTCTGCCGGGCCAGCACGTCGCGCACCCCGGCGGGATAGTCCTTGCCGAAATCATCGTTCTGATAGAGCACCGCGAATTTCGGATCCTTCACGTGATCCAGCGCGTATTGCGCGTAGATCCCGGCCTCGGTGCGGTAGTCGGGCTGCCAGCCCATGGTCCAGGGGAATGTCTTGTAGTCGGCCCATTTGCTGGCCCCGGACCCCACGAAGAGCTGCGGCACCTTGCGGTGGTTGAGCAGTGCCGCGATCGCCGAGTTGGTGGGCGTGCCGAGGTTCTGGAACATGAAATCCACGTGATCCTCGTCCAGCAGGCGGCGCACGTCCTCCACCGTGCGCGGCGGGCTGTAGCCGTCGTCGAGCGAGATGAAGTCGATCTGCCGCCCGGCGATGCCGCCGGCCAGGTTCATCATGTGGAAATAGGCCGTTTCGGAATGCCCGATGACCCCATAGGAGGAAGCGGGGCCGCTATAGGGCATGGTGTTGCCGATTTTCAGCTTGGGCTTGGCGGCGCGGGCGATGGCGGGCGCGGCCAACGTGGCAGCCGCCCCTGTCGCCAGGAGCGTGCGGCGGTGGATCATTGTTCTGACTCCCTGTTTCGTATAGTCTTTTTATGTCTCGCCGCCCGGTTTCCGGGTCAGCGGAGGGAGTGTGGCGCGGGCCGGCGGCGGGCGCAACGGGAAAACCCGCGCGCCCTACCCCTCGAACGGATCGCGCACCATGATGGTGTCATCGCGCTCGGGCGAGGTGGACAGCAAGGTCACCGGCGCCTCCGTCAGCTCCTCGATGCGGCGGACATATTTCACCGCCTGCGCCGGCAGATCGGCCCAGGACCGCGCGCCGCGGGTGGAGCCGGACCAGCCTTCCATCACCTCGTACTCCGCCACCGCGCGCGCCTGCGCGCCCGGCGCGGCCGGCAGCCGGCGGAACAGCGCGCCGTCGATCCGATAGCCGACGCCGATCCGGAGCTCGGGCAGCCCGTCCAGCACGTCGAGCTTGGTGAGCGCGAGCCCCTGGATGCCGCTCACCTTCACCGCCTGGCGCACCAGGGCGGCATCGAACCAGCCGCAGCGCCGGGGTCGCCCGGTGACCACGCCGAACTCGGCGCCGCGCTCGCCGAGCAGGGCGCCGGTGGCATCGGTGAGCTCGGTCGGGAACGGGCCGGACCCCACGCGCGTCGCATAGGCCTTGGCGATCCCCAGCACGAAGCCGACCGTGCCCGGCCCCACCCCGGCCCCGGCGGCGGCGGTGGCGGCGACGGTGTTCGAGGAGGTCACGAACGGATAGGTGCCGTGATCGACATCCAGCATCACCGCCTGCGCGCCCTCGAACAGGATCCGCGTGCCGGCCCGCCGGGCCGCGTCGAGGCGTTCCCAGACCGGCTCGGCGAAGGGCAGCACCCTGGGCGCCAGCGCCATCAGCTGATCGAACAGCGCCTGCTTCTCGAACACCGGGGCGCCGAGGCCCGCCAGCAGGGTGTTGTGGTGCAGCAGCAGCTCGTCGAGCTTGGCCGAAACCGTTTCGGGTTCGGCGAGATCGGCCAGCCGGATCGCCCGGCGCGCCACCTTGTCCTCATAGGCCGGGCCGATGCCGCGCCCGGTGGTGCCGATCTTGCGCTCGCCCCGCGCCGCCTCCCGGGCGCGGTCGATCGCGGCGTGCAGGGGCAGGATCAGCGGCGCGTTGTCGGCGATGCGCAGGCTCTCGGGCGTGACCTTGAGCCCCTGCGCCTCCACCCGCGCGATCTCCGCCAGCAGCGCCTCGGGATCGACCACCACCCCGTTGCCGATGATACCGAGCTTGCCGCGCACCAGCCCGGACGGCAGCAGGGAGAGCTTGTAGGTCTGGTTGCCGACCACCAGCGTGTGCCCGGCATTGTGCCCGCCCTGGAAGCGCACCACGATGCCGGCGCGGCTGGCGAGCCAGTCCACCACTTTTCCCTTGCCCTCGTCGCCCCATTGGGCGCCGATCACGGCGACATTGGCCATCCGGGTTCTCCGTCAGGGCGCGGCGGGCAGAGGCACCGCCTCGCCGTGGCGCAGAAGATGGGTGCAGAGCAGCCGGCGCGCCTCCGCCTCCACCGCCGCCGCGGCATCGAGCCCGGCCACGGTGGCGTAGCCCAGGCGGCGGAAGCGGGCGGCGGCATCGGCATCGGCGTCCAGCGGCACGTAGAGCCGCGGCCGCCGCGCCGGCGGGGCGGCGGCGCGCAGCAGCGCATCCGGGTAGAGGGTGAGGCCGGTCGCCGGGTCCTCCCCGCAGAGGTAGCGCCCGCCGCGGCCGAGCTCCTCGTGCCGGCCGGGGGCGAAGACCGTGACCGCCACGCCGGTATGGTAGCGGAAGCCGCGGAACTCCACCGCATCGACGGTCAGGCGCAACAGCGGCGCGCGGGCGCGGATGGCGGCGATGGTGGCGGCCAGGCGCTCGGCCAGCGCGCGGGCGGCCGGCGGCAGCGGGGCGGCGGCGAGCGCCGCGAGCGCGCGATCGGCGGGGCCGGCGGCCAGCAGCAACTCGGTCAGCACCGGGGCGAGCCGCCCGCCATGGCGGGCCACGGCGGCGGCGTCCTTGCGGTCGAGCGCGCGCGCGAGCGCCCGCCGGTCCTCGCCCTCGACGCCGGCATCGTCCATCAGCACCGGGGTCAGGGTGGGCAGGGTCAGATCGAAGCTGGGGCGGGCGAGGCCGGCGGCGGCCAGGGCCTCGGCGCCGACCAGGATGATCTCGGCATCGGCGGCGGGGGAATCGCGGCCGATCAGCTCGATCCCGGCCTGCGGCACCTGGCGGTCGGGGGCGATCTGGCTGCCGCGCACGCGCAGGCACTGCCCGGCGTAGGAGAGGCGCAGCGGGCGCGGCGCGGCCGCGAGCCGGGTGGTGGCGATGCGGACCACCTGCGGCGTGGTATCGGCCCGCAGCCCCATCATGCGCTGGCTGTCGGGGTCCATCAGGCGGAAGGTCTGGTCGGCGACCGCGGCGCCGGAGCCGGCGAGCAGGCTGTCCTCGAACTCGAGCAGCGGGGGACGGATGCGGTCGTAGCCGTGGGCGGCAAAGACCTCCATCAGCGCCTGCACGGCGCCGGCCTCGGCGGCGGCGTCGGGCGGCAGCAGGTCGCGCAGCCCGGCGGGCAGCAGGGCGGGGTTGGGCGGCGGGTCGTCGGTCATGGCGCGGGGGAGGTAGCAGGGATGCGGGGCGGGGGGAACGGGGGATGGGGATTGCGGACGAAGCGAGCGGGACCGCACGCAGAGGGGCAACGATGAACCGATTTTTTCGTGGTCCAGCGCAGGGGATCGCGGAGATCGCAGTGCCCGATGAGCGGCCCGGCCGCAAAGGCTTGGCGTACCCGCCGAATTTCGGGCAGGATCGCTTGGCTCGATGCGATCCGCGCAACCGGAAGTGCCGGACAGGACCACCCCGGGGCCGGCGGCCGGAGGCCAGCCGACACGGCGCCCGTATCGGCCGCCGCGCGCGCGGCGTATCGTGGCCGGGCAACGAGATGCTCGAGCCGCTGCCCGACGCTCTTCCGACCAGAGACCCACCGACGCTCGCAGGCTGACGGAGCCGCCGCCATGTCAGACACCCAGTCCCTGATGGACCGAATCCAGGCACTGCCGCCCGACCGCATCGCCGAGGTTGAGGATTTCGTGGACTTCCTCTGCTTGCGCGAACGGGATCGCGCGCTGGTCCGTGCCGCGGCGGCGGCGAGCGAGCCCAGCCTCGCGGCGATCTGGGATAACCCGGACGACGACGCCTACGATGCCCTATGAGTTCGGCGATGTCGTGCTGGTGGCATTCCCGTTCACCAGCCAGGCGGCTTCCAAGCAGCGCCCCGCGGTCATCGTCAGCAACCGCACCTATAACCGCGCCCGGCCGGACGTCGTGGTCATGGCGATCACCAGCCAGATTCGCGCCAGCCCGGCACCGGGCGAGGTCTGGATCGACCAGTGGCGGGCCGCCAATCTGCTCAAACCCTCCGCCGTGAAGCCGGTATTCGCCACGCTGGAACAGCTTCTCGTCATCCGCCGACTGGGCACGTTCGCGACCGCCGATCAGGCCGCGCTCCGCTCGGCGATCAACGAGGTGATCGGATAGCCGAGGCGGGCGGTTCCGGCCCCCCTCCCCTACCCCGCGAAATACGCCATCGCCGCCTCCACCCCGCCCTTGCCGTGCGGCACCCGCTCGATCCGCAGCGCCATCTCCACCGCCCCCAGCACCCCCAGCAGCATCGTCTCGTTGATGTCGCCCATC
>JAKBCO010000226.1 GCA_021807785.1 Pseudomonadota bacterium | reverse complement strand
GGCTTCGTCACGATGCTGCTGCTGATCGGGCGCGACGGGTGGCGGCTCGATCTGGCGCAGCTGCGGACCTTGTCGTTCCTGGGGCTGATGCTGGCGGTGCAGGCCAATATCTATGTGGTGCGGGAGGAGCGCTGGGCCTGGTCCTCGGCGCCCAGCGCGTGGCTGGCGGCGGCGAGCCTGGCGCTGGTGGCGATCGGGATGGCGGCGGCCTGGTTCGGCCTGCTGATGGCGCCGCTGCCGCCGGCGCGGATCGCGGTGGTGGTGGCGGCCTCGGTGGGGTTCCTGGTGGTGCTGGACGGAATGAAGCATGGGCTGGCGCGGATCGCGCGCGCCCCCCTTTGGTCCGCGGCGCGGTTGCCGTAAGAAGACGCTTCCCTTCCTCCCCGGATGATCCGCGATGACCGAAGAGTTCCACCGCATCCGCCGCCTGCCGCCCTATGTGTTCGCCGAGGTGAACACCGCCAAGGCGCGCGCGCGGGCCGCCGGCGAGGACATCATCGACCTCGGCATGGGCAACCCGGACGGGGCGACGCCGCCGCATATCGTCGCCAAGCTGGTCGAGGCGGTGCAGGACCCGCGCACCCACCGCTATTCGGTGAGCAAGGGCATCCCCGGGCTGCGCCGGGCGCTGGCCGGCTACTACCAGCGCCGCTTCGACGTCGCGCTGGACCCCGAGACCGAGGTGATCGCCACCCTGGGCTCGAAGGAGGGGCTGGCCAACCTCGCTTCCGCCATCACCACGCCGGGCGATACCATTCTGGTGCCGAACCCGTCCTACCCGATCCACCAGTTCGGCTTCATCATCGCCGGCGCCGGGGTGCGTTCGATCCCCGCCGCGCCGGACGAGGCGATGTTGCGGGCGCTGGATCGCGCGGTGCGCCATTCGGTGCCCAAGCCCACCGCGCTGATCGTCAATTTCCCGTCCAACCCGACCGCGCATCTGGCCGATCTTGAGTTCTACCGGGAGATCGTGAGCTTCGCCCGCCGCCACGAGATCTGGATCATGTCCGATCTCGCCTACGCGGAAATCTATTTCGACGAGGCGAAACCGCCGCCGTCCTTGTTGCAGATACCGGGGGCGAAGGAGATCGCGGTCGAGTTCACCTCCATGTCCAAGACCTATTCGATGCCGGGCTGGCGGATGGGCTTCGCGGCCGGCAATCCGCGGCTGATTTCGGCCCTGGCGCGGATGAAATCCTATCTCGACTACGGCGCCTTCACGCCGATCCAGGTGGCCTCGGCCGCGGCGCTCAATGGGCCGCAGGACTGCGTGGCGGAGGTGCGCGCACTCTACCGGGAACGCCGCGACGTGCTGATCCGCGGCCTCGCCGCCGCCGGCTGGGACGTTCCCTCCCCGGACGGATCGATGTTCGCCTGGGCGCCGGTGCCGCCCCGCTTCGCCTCCCTCGGCAGCCTGGAGTTTTCCAAGCTGCTGCTGGAACGGGCGAAGGTGGCGGTGGCGCCGGGGATCGGCTTCGGCGAGCACGGCGAGGGCTATGTGCGGATCGCCTTGGTGGAGAACACCCACCGGCTGCGCCAGGCCTGCCGGTCGATCCGCGGCTTCCTGCAAGCGGGTTCGAACCAGGCGGAACCCGCCGAGCTGGCCACGCTGTGAGCGCGCCGCTGCGGGTGGGGGTCGCCGGCCTGGGCACGGTCGGCGCCGGGGTGGCGCGGCTGCTGGCCGAGAACGCCGACCTGATCGCCGCCCGCGCCGGGCGGGCGATCGCGCTGGTCGCGGTCTCGGCGCGCGACCGGACGCGCGACCGCGGCGTGCAACTGGCCGGCGCGCGCTGGTACGAGGACGCGACGGCGCTGGCCGAGGCGCCGGGGATCGACGTGGTGGTGGAGCTGATCGGCGGGTCGGAGGGACCCGCGCGGACGCTGGTGGAGCGCGCGATCGCCGCCGGCCGCCCGGTGGTGAGCGCCAACAAGGCGCTGCTGGCGGTCCATGGCCGGGCCCTGGCCGAGGCCGCCGAGCGGGCCGGCGTGGCGTTGGCCTTCGAGGCGGCGGTGGCCGGCGGCATCCCGGTCATCAAGGCGCTGCGGGAGGGGCTGGCGGCCAACCGGATTCTCTCGGTGGCCGGGATCCTGAACGGCACCTGCAACTACATCCTGACCCGGATGACCGAGGAGGGTGGCGATTTCGCCGCCGTGCTGGCCGACGCCCAGCGCCTGGGCTACGCCGAGGCCGACCCGTCCTTCGACATCGACGGCATCGACGCGGCGCATAAGCTTTCGATCCTGGCGGCCCTGGCGTTCGGCCGGCCGGTGGCGTTCGAGGCGGTGCATGTCGAGGGCATCCGCCGCGTCTCGGCCCTCGACATCGCCTTCGCGGGCGAGCTCGGCTACCGGATCAAGCTGCTGGGCATCGCGCGCGCCGGCGAAGCCGGGGTTTCGGCGCGGGTGCATCCCTGCCTGCTGCCCCGCGCCGCCCCGCTGGCGCGCGTCGATGGCGTCTTCAACGCGGTGGTGATCGAGGGCGATACGGTCGGGCG
This sequence comes from Pseudomonadota bacterium, assembly GCA_021807785.1. GTDB lineage: Bacteria > Pseudomonadota > Alphaproteobacteria > Acetobacterales > Acetobacteraceae > JAJZVS01. Next base: position 2,773 of record JAKBCO010000226.1, on the reverse strand, counting down.
GGTGATGCTGGAAGGCCGCGGCGCCGGCGCCGGCCCCACCGCCTCGGCGGTGGTGGCGGACCTGATCGATCTCGCGCGCGGGCGCGCGACGCCGGTCTGGGGCGGGGCGCTGGCGGAGGCGCCATCGGTGCCGATGACAGAACATACCGGCTGCTACTATCTGCGGCTGATGGTGGTCGATCGGCCCGGGGTGATCGCCGATGTCACCGCGGTGCTGCGCGATCATGGGGTGTCCCTGGAAAGCATGTTGCAGCGCGGGCGGGCACCGGGCGAGGCGGTGCCGGTGGTGCTGGTGACGCATGAGACGCGGGAGGCGGCGATGACGGCGGCGCTGGCGCGCATCGCCACGCTGGGAGCGGTGCTGGAGGCGCCGAGCCTGCTGCGGATCGAGCCGGGCTGACAATCCGGCCGGTGCGTGCGAGGGTCGCGGCAACGGGAGGAGACCCCCCATGACCCAGCCGCAAGCCCTGTCGGGCATCCGCGTCATCGACATGACGCACAACCAGGCCGGCCCCGCCTGCACGCAGATTCTCGCCTTCCTCGGCGCCGAGGTCATCAAGCTCGAGGACCCGCGCGGCGGCGACATCGCCCGGCGCAACATGGCCGACCGCGACGGCGACAGCCTGTTCTTCCTGGTGCTCAACGCCAACAAGCAGAGCCTGACGCTCAACCTCAAGACCGAGGCGGGCAAGGAGATGTTCCGCCGGGTGATCGACCAGGCCGACGTGCTGGTGGAGAATTTCGGCCCCGGCGCGCTGGACCGGCTGGGGCTGGGCTGGGAGGCGCTGCGGGCGCGCAACGAGCGGCTGATCTACGCCACCATCAAGGGCTTCGGCACCTACGGCCCCTATGCCGATTTCAAGAGTTTCGAGCCGATCGCCCAGGCGATGGGCGGGGCGATGAGCGTGACCGGCTTCCCCGACAACCCGCCCACCTATTGCTGGCCGGCGATCGGCGATTCCGGGACCGGGATGCACATGGCGATCGGCATCCTGGCCGCCTTGCAGCAGCGCCACGCCAGCGGACGCGGGCAGCACGTGGAGGTCTCGATGCAGGATTCGGTGGTCAACCTGATCCGCGTCAGCCTGCGCGACCATCAGCGCTTCGGCCATCCGCCGGCGCGCGGCGGCAACCAGCTCGGGCGCAACGTGCCCGGCACCACCTACCCTTGCGCGCCGGGGGGGCCGAACGACTACATCTACATCTTCGCCCAGCCGCAGATGTGGGACGCCTTCGCGCGCGCGATCGGGCGGCCGGAGCTCGCCGCCGATCCGCGCTTCGCCTCCGGCGAGGCACGCTGGGAGAACCGCGCCGCGCTGGATGCGATCGTCGCCGACTGGACGCGCGGGCGCGGCAAGCACGAGGCGCTGCGCATCCTGGGCGAGGCCGGGGTGCCGGCGGGGGCGACGCTGGATACCGGCGAGGTGCTGGCCGACCCGCATCTGCGCGCGCGGGAGATGATCGTCGATGTCGATTACCCCGGGCGCGGCGTCTATCAGACCGTCGGCTGCCCGATGAAACTGTCGGACAGCCCGGTGACGGTGACCCGCCCGCCGCTGCTGGGCGAGCACACGGATGCGTTGCTGGAACGTCTCTGCGGCGTCACCGCGGAGGAGGCGGCGCGGTTGCGCGAAACGGGCGCGGTGTAGCCCCTGGCGGAGGGAACACGGTGAAGATCGCGATCCTCGACGACGTCTTCGACGTGATCCGTAGCCTGTCCTGCTTTCGCAAGCTGGACGGGCACGCGGTCACGATCTGGAACGATCACGTCCAGGACACCGGCATCCTGGCCGAGCGGCTGCGCGAGACGGAGGCGCTGGTGCTGATCCGCGAGCGCACGCGCATCGAGGCGGCGCTGATCGCGCGCCTGCCGAAGCTGCGCCTGATAAGCCAGCGCAGCGTCTATCCGCATATCGATGTCGCGGCTTGCACGAAGGCGGGCGTCATCGTCGCCTCCGACATGCACGCCGGCACGCCCTCGCACGCGACGGTGGAGCTGACCTGGGCGCTGATCCTGGCCGCGGCGCGGCGGCTGCCGGAGCAGGTTGCCTCGATCAAGGCGGGGCGCTGGCAATGGGGGATGGGGCATACGCTGCGCGGGAAACTGCTGGGCCTGCACGGCTATGGGCGGATCGCGACCGAGGTGGCGGCGGTGGGCCGCGCGTTCGGGCTGGAGACGCTGGTCTGGGCCCGCGAGGCCTCGCGCGAGCGCGCGCGCGCCGCCGGGCACGCGGTGGCGGCGAGCGCGGAGGATCTGTATGCGCGCGCCGATGTGGTGACGTTGCATATGCGCCTGGTACCGGCGACGCGCGGGATCGTGACGGCGGGGCTGCTGGCGCGAATGCAACCCACGGCGATGCTGGTCAACACCAGCCGCGCCGGGCTGGTGGAACCGGGCGCGCTGGAGGCGGCGCTGCGGGCCGGCCGGCCCGGGTTCGCGGCGGTGGACGTGTACGAGCAGGAGCCGGTGGCGGATCATCCGCTGTTCGCGCTGCCGAATTGCCTCTGCACGCCGCATATCGGCTATGTGACGCGGGAGGAGTACGAGCACCAGTTCTCGGACATCTTCGACCAGATCGTCGCCTATGCCGCCGGTGCGCCGATCAATGTGGTGAATCCCGAAGTGCTGGCGCGGCGCCGAGGCGCGGCCGCTGCCGCTGCCGCGGATGCACCCGACGGATCCTGAGTCCGTTGCGCGCCCGCGTTGAAATCCGATAACCCGGCTGCAATCTTCCTTCCCTTGAATCGATGCAGGACGCGTGATAGCCCGTAC
>JAKBCO010000225.1 GCA_021807785.1 Pseudomonadota bacterium | reverse complement strand
TGCACAAGGGCGCCAACCGCGCGATGCCGCTGATCCTCGGCGAATTGCCGGTCCTGCCGCGCTTCTGGTTCAAGGGGCGGGATTTCAGCCAGCCGCTGCGCACCGCGCCGATCGGCTCCGGCCCCTATGTGATATCCGCCTGGCGCCTCGGCCGCAGCGTCACCTTCACCCGCAACCCGCACTGGTGGGCGCGGAACCTCCCCACCTCGATCGGCACCAACAATTTCGGCACCGTCCGCTTCGAATACTACCGCGACGCGGCGGTGGCGCTGGAGGCCTTCAAGGCCGGGGATGTCGATCTGCGCGCCGAGAATATTTCCAAGGTCTGGGCCACCGGCTACGATTTCCCCGCCGTCCGCCGGGGCCTCGTCATCAAGGCCGACATCCGCCACCACCTGCCGACCGGAATGCAGGGCTGGGCGATGAACACCCGCCGGGGGGTGTTCGCCAACCGGCTGGTCCGCGAGGCGATGGCCGATGCCTATGATTTCCAATGGGCCAATCGCAACCTGTTCTACGGCGAATACCGCCGCGATCTCAGCTATTTCTCGAACTCCCCGCTGGCCGCCACCGGCCTGCCGCAGCCGGACGAGCGGGCGCTGCTCGACCCGTTCCGTTCCATCCTGCCGCGCGCGGTCTTCGACCGCCCGTTCACCCTGCCGGTCACCGACGGCAAGGGCGACGATCTGCCCGAACTCCGCCGCGCGCTGGCGCTGCTGGAACGCGCCGGCTACCGGGTGCGGGATTTCAAGCTGGTGGACGCCAAGGGGCGGCAGATGCAGTTCACCATCCTGCTCCCCGATCCCTCCTATGTCCGCATCGCCCTGCCCTACGCGATGACGCTCCGCCATCTCGGCATCCGGGTGCATGTGCGGGTGGTCGATCCGGCGCAGTACGAGCACCTGACAGATCACTTCGATTTCGACATGACATTGCTGGTCTATGCCGAGGGCAATATCCCCGGCAGCGAGATCGCGGAATACTGGTCCTGCGCCTCGGCCAAGGCGGTGGGCAGCATGAACCTGCCCGGGGTCTGCAACAAGGCGGTCGATGCGCTGATCCATGACGTGCTGACCGCGCCCGACCGACCGCGGCTCGAGACCGCCGCCCGCGCGCTCGACCGGGTCCTGCTCTGGAACTGGTACCTGGTGCCGCAATGGACCTCCGACCGGTTCCACATCGCCTGGTGGAACCGCTTCGGCCACCCGAAGCAGAAGATCCGGGTCGGCTTCGACCTCGACACCTGGTGGGTGGCCCCGAAACTGGCGGCGCGCACCGACGCGGCCCGGCGGGCGGGGGGCTAGACGATGGCGCTCTACCTGCTCCGCCGGCTGCTGCTGCTGATCCCGACCCTGCTCGGCATCATCGCGATCAATTTCGCGGTGGTGCAGCTGGCCCCGGGCGGACCGGTCCAGCAGATCATGGCCGAGCTGCGCGGCCACGGCAGCATGTCGCAGATGTCGGGCACCACCACCGAGATGGGCGTGGGCCTCGCCAGCCCCGGCGCCTATCGGGGGGCGGCGGGAATGGACCAGCAGCTGATCGCCCGGCTGCGCCGCAGCTTCGGCTTCGACAAGCCGCCGCTCACCCGCTTCCTCGACATGGTCGGCGGCTATCTGCGCTTCGATTTCGGCCGCAGCTTCTTCCGCGGCCAGAGCGTGATCGCGCTGATCCGCGCCCGCCTGCCGGTCTCCATCTCGCTCGGCCTCTGGTCCACCCTGATCGTCTATCTGGTCTCGATCCCGCTCGGCATCCGCAAGGCGGTGCATGACGGCACGCGCTTCGATACCGTCACCTCGGCGCTGGTGCTGACCGGCTACGCGATCCCGAGCTTCCTGCTGGCGATCCTGCTGGTGGTGCTGTTCGCCGGCGGCAGCTTCTGGCACATCTTCCCGCTGCGCGGGCTGGCCTCGACCGGTGCCGCGCACTGGCCCTGGCCGGCGCGGATCGAGGATTACGCCTGGCACCTGGTGCTGCCGCTCGCCGCCGTCACCGCCGGCGGTTTCGCCAGCCTGACCCTGCTCACCAAGAACAGCTTCCTCGAGGAAATCCGCAAGCAGTACACCGTCACCGCGCGCGCCAAGGGTGCCTCGGAGGCGCGGGTGCTCTACGGCCATGTCTTCCGCAACGCCTGCCTGCTGCTGGTGGCCGGCTTCCCGCAGGCCTTCATCAACATCCTCTTCACCAGTCAGCTGCTGGTGGAGATCGTGTTCTCGCTCAACGGTCTCGGCGAGCTCGGCTTCCAGGCCGCGATCCAGCGCGACTATCCGGTGATGTTCGGCACCCTCTACATCTTCACCCTGATCGCCCTGGTGATGCAGATCCTGGGCGATCTGCTCTACACCCTGGTCGATCCGCGGATCGATTTCACGGCCCGGCGATGACGCTCTCTCCGCTCACCCGCCGGCGCGTCGCCGCCTTCCGCGCCCATCGCCGCGGCTGGTGGTCGCTCTGGATCTTCACCGCCCTCTTCATCGTCAGCCTGTTCGCCGAGTTCATCGCCAATGACCGCCCGCTGCTGATCCATTACCAGGGCCATTGGTACGTTCCGGTGCTGCACGACTACGCGGAATCCACCTTCGGCCCCCGCTTCCTGCCCACCGAGGCCGACTACACCCTGCCCGAAGTGCAGCGCGCCATCCGCGCCCATGGCTGGATGATCTGGCCGCTGATCCCCTATTGCTACGACACCATCGCCAACGACGTGGGCCGGCCGTCGCCCGCCCCGCCCTCGGCGCGGCACTGGCTCGGCACCGATGACGAGGCGCGCGACGTGCTGGCGCGCGTGATCTACGGGTTCCGCACCTCGGTGCTGTTCGGCTTCGCGCTGACCGCGGTCTCCACCCTGGTCGGCGTCGCCGCCGGCGCGCTGCAGGGATTCTACGGCGGTCTGGTGGATCTGCTGGGCCAGCGCTTCACCGAGATCTGGAACGGCATGCCGCAGCTCTACCTGCTGCTGATCCTGTCCGCGATCATCACCCCCGGGTTCTGGGTGCTGCTGGGCTTCCTGCTGCTGTTCTCATGGATGACGCTGACCGGGGTGGTGCGGGCCGAGTTCCTGCGCGGGCGCACGCTGGAATACGTGCGCGCCGCCCGCGCGCTGGGGGTGGGCGATTTCACGCTGATGCGCCGGCACATCCTGCCCAATGCCATGATCGCCACCCTGACCTATCTGCCGTTCATCCTCTCGGGCAGCGTGACCATGCTGGCCAGCCTGGACTTCCTGGGCTTCGGCCTGCCGCCCGGGGCACCCTCGCTCGGCGAACTGGTGGCGCAGGGGCGCAACAACCTCCAGGCCCCGTGGCTGGGCTTCACCGCCTTCGTCGCCCTGGGCGGGTTGCTGATCCTGCTGGTCTTCATCGGCGAGGCGGTGCGCGCCGCCTTCGACCCGCGACGGATCGTCGAATGAGCCTGCTGGCGATCGAGGACCTCGCCATCGCCTTCGGCCCGCGCGGCGTGGTGAGCGGGGTCTCGTTCGGCCTCGAACGCGGCGAGGTCCTGGCGCTGGTGGGCGAATCGGGCTCCGGCAAATCGCTCACCGCGCGCGCCATCCTCGGCCTGCTGCCGCCGGGGGCGCGGCGCATCGCGGGGCGCATCCGCGTCGATGGCACCGACACCACCGCCGCCTCCGAGCCCGAGCTGCGCCGGCTGCGCGGCGATACGGTGGGGATGGTCTTCCAGGAGCCGATGACCAGCCTCAACCCGCTGCACCGGATCGGCCGCCAGGTGGCCGAGGCGATCGCGCTGCACCGCCCCATGCGGCGGCGGGCCCTGCGCGCGGCGGTGATCGCCGCGCTGGCCCGCGCCGGCTTCGCCGATGCCGAGCGCCGGCTGGATGCCTTCCCCCACGAGCTCTCGGGCGGTCAGCGCCAGCGGGTGATGATCGCCATGGCGCTGGCCAACGACCCGGCCCTGCTGATCGCCGACGAACCCACCACCGCGCTCGACGTGACGATCGAGGCGCAAATCCTGGACCTGCTGGCCGCGCAGGCGCGCGCGCGCGGCCTCGGCCTGCTGCTGATCACCCACGACCTCTCGGTGGTGCGCCGCTACGCGCAGCGGGTCGCGGTGATGCAGGCGGGCGGCATCGTCGAGCAGGGCGAGGTGGATCGCGTGTTCGCTGCCCCCGCGCATCCCTACACCGCGCGGCTGATCGCCGCCGAGCCGTCCGGCAAGCCGACGCCGGTCGCCGCCGAGGCGCCGGTGGTGCTGGAGGCGCGCGACATCCGGGTCAGCTTCGCGCTCGGCCGCGGCTGGGGGCGGCGGGCGCGGCTGCCGGCCGTCGCCGGGGTCTCGCTCGCGGTGCGCGCGGGGGAAACCCTGGGGGTGGTGGGCGAATCCGGGTCCGGCAAGACCACCCTCGGCTTCGCGCTGCTGCGGCTGGTGCCGGCCACCGGGCGGGTGGTGGTGCTGGGCCGCGACCTGGCCAGCCTCGACCGCCGCGCCCTGCGCGCGGCCCGGGCCGACATGCAGGTGGTCTTCCAGGACCCGTTCGGCAGCCTCTCGCCGCGGCTCACGGTGGGCGACATCGTGGCCGAGGGCCTCAGCGTCCACGCCCCCGCCCTCTCGCGGGCGGCGCGGGCGGAGCGGGTGGCCGCGGTGCTCGAGGAAGTGGGGCTGGGGGCCAGCGCGATGGCGCACTACCCGCACGAGTTCTCCGGCGGGCAGCGCCAGCGCATCGCCATCGCCCGGGCGATGGTGCTGACACCGCGGCTGATGGTCCTGGACGAGCCGACCAGCGCGCTCGATCGGTCGGTGCAGGCGCAGATCGTCGCCCTGCTGCGCCGGCTGCAAGCGGTGCACGGCCTCGCCTGCGTGTTCATCTCGCACGATCTGCGGGTGGTGCGCGCGCTGGCGCACCGGATCGTGGTGATGCGCGCGGGCGCGATCGTGGAGGCCGGAGAGACGGCGGCGGTGTTCGCCGCGCCCCAGGCGGACTACACCCGCACCCTGATCGCCGCGTTGTGAGGGGGAGTCCATGAAACGCATCCGCCACCCCGACCGGCTGGGCCTGCACCTGCGGGTGGTGCTGGGCGAGCAGACCGCGATGGGCCCCGGCAAGGCCGAGCTGCTGGAGGGGATCGCCGCCACCGGCTCCATTGCCGCCGCCGGGCGGCGGATGGGCATGAGCTACAAGCGCGCCTGGGGGCTGGTGGAGGCGATGAACGCGATGTTCGCCACCCCGCTGGTGGATGCGGCCAAGGGCGGCGCCGGCGGCGGGGGCGCGGCGCTGACGCCGCTCGGGGCGGAGATGCTGGCGGCCTATCGGCGGCTGGAAGCGGCGGCGGCGGCGGGCGGGGCGGAGGC
>JAKBCO010000017.1 GCA_021807785.1 Pseudomonadota bacterium | reverse complement strand
GAAACTCACAGCAGCGCGCTGATCCTGGCCATCCAGACCCTGGTGGCGAAGGGCGAGATCGCGCCGGAACATGTCTCCCTCAACTGGTTTTCCCGCGACGAATCGGGCCAGACCCGCGTCACCGAGGCCGAGCTGGGCGCCGATGGCAGCTACGGCGACTGGCCAAGCGATTTCGACGCGGTCGAACTCGGCTTGCACGACGCATATATGACCGAGGTCGAGAAGCAACGTGCCTGACCGCGGGCAGCACATGCCCACCGTCCCATCGCGGCGGCTGGTCGTTGACGCCTCGATCCTGCGGGCGGTGAGCGACGGCAGGCACCCCACCCCATCGGCCTGCCGCGCCGCCTTGATGGCAGTGCGCGACCATGCCCATCGCGTCTGCGATACTCCGGCCATCCGCGACGAATGGAACCGCCATCAATCCGCCTTCGCACGAAAATGGCGGGGCGCGATGCACGCACGCGGCTGGATCGTCCAGGTAACTCCGGCCGACACCGCTGCGTTGGAGAAGCGGGTTGCAACCCACCGCGCGGCAACCGCTGGCTCCCAGAGCGCGGTCGCCAAGGACCTGCACCTGATCGCCGCCGCGCTCGCCGCGGACCGGATCGTCCTGTCGGCCGATGGCGCGTTGTTGGCGGCGATCCGCCCGCTGAAACTGGACCCGTTACGGGGTCTCGTCTGGGCCAACCCGGTGATCGCCCGGGACCAGGTGCTCGGGTTTCTCGGGGCGGCCACCCCGGCCTCCGGCGAATGGTTGCTTCATCAGCGACCGGGTGACGCGCCGCGCAAGTTGTAAAGGCTCAGCGCTGGCCCGCCCGCGCCCGCCGCCGGCGCGCCATCGCCACCCCGGCCACCGCCGCCGCCAGCAGCACGAAGCTCATCGGCTCGGGCACGCCGGCGATCGTCACCACCTCGGTCAGCGCATAGGCGCCCGATTGGGTGAACGGCAGGGTGAACCCCTGCGCCGCGCTCACCAGCAGGCCCCCGCCCGGATCGACGAAACTCCGGCTGCCCAGCAGGGTGGTGGTGGCGAAACCGGTGTCGCCGGCATCGGCATAGACCGACCAGGTCACCACCGCGCCGGCGAGGCCGGTGCTGGTGTCGAAGAACGAGGCGGTGGCCTGGCTCCCGGTGAACCCGGTCTGGCTCAGCACGAAGCGCGCGGTGTGGCCGGCCACCCCGGTGGCGCTGATCGCCAAGGTCATCCCCGGGGTGCCGGCGGCGCTCAGGGCGGAAAACCCCGGCCCCGCGGTGCTGACCAGCGCGGTATTCGCCACCGCCGCGCCGCTGGCCAGCGTCACCCCGTCCACCCCCACTTGCACCCCCAGCGCCGGGGCGGTGGCGCTGATGGTGTTGTTGCTGACCGTATCGGCTGCGTTGTGGTCGATCTGCCCGGCCGGCAGCCCGGCCACCAGGTTGCCGGTGACGCTCGCCGCCGCCCCGTCATTGACCACCGCGAGGCTGCCCGGGTTGGCATCGTTGTTGACGATGGTGTTGCCGGTCACCGCGAGCGCGCCGGGATGCGTCACCCCCTCCTCGCCGTTCGAGATGATGATGTCGTTCTGCGACTGCGGTCCCTGCTGGATGGTGCTGCCGGTGATACTGACCGCGCCGCCGTTCGGGGTATCGATGCTGTAGCTCGCGGTGCCGGTGGGGCCGTCGGCGATGGTGCTGTTGGCGACGGTGGTGGCGACGGCGCGGGACTTCACCTCGTGGCCGACATTGGCCGCGGTGACGGCGCTGCCGGTCAGGCTGAACTGGGCGACATCGCCGATATAGAGGTTATGCGTGTACCCGTATCCGGCGGTCAGGGTGGGGTCGCTCACCCCGTTATCGGTGACGGTGGAATTGGCGATGCTGATGCTGCCGGTGCCGGCCGAGAGCGGGGTCGCCAGGATCCCGTTCTGGTTGCCCCAGAACGCATCCTGGTTCAGCACCAGGGTGCCGGACTGGTAGCGGATGCCGGCGGCATTGGCGCCGTTGGCGTTGGAGGTGGCGGCGCCGGAGAACGCCACCCCCTGGATGGTCACCGTTCCGGGCGCGTTCACCACCAGGATGCCCATGGCGTCGGGGACGGGCAGGGTCTGGTTCAGATAGGCGACGCCGCCCACCCCTGCGATGGTGATATCGGTGCCGACCGTCGCGGTCTGGTTGGTATAGACCCCGGCCGGCAGCGCCACCGTATCGCCGTTGGCCGCCGCCGCCACCGCCGCGGCCAGGGTGGCGTAATCGCCTGGGGCGGTCCCCACCGTCAGGATGCTCATGGCCTTCCCCTTGTCGCCGCGCGCCGGGGCATCCTATCGCGGGCGGCTGAGCGGCGTCACGAAAATCGGACACCGGGTAAGGATTGGTTAGCGATCGGGGCGCAGGATGCGCGGGTGTGAAACAGGAACGATCATGCCCCGCCTTCTGTCCGCCCTGGCGCTGCTGGCCTGCGTTTCCCTCCCGCCGTTGGCCCGCGCGGGCGGTATCGCCGTGATGGGCCTGCATCCCGGCATGACCCCGGCCGAGGTGCTGGCCGCGCTGCGCCCGCAGGCGCCGACGGTGGCGCGGCGCCTGGGCGCCTGCCCAAAGGGCCATGCCGGGCAGCCGACCGGAAACTGCTTGCGCGCTCTGTCGGCCCGGGTGCCGGACGGGCGCATCCTGGTCAGCTTCGCCGGTCGCCCGGCCCGCGCTTGGCGCATCCGCCTGCTGACCGATGACACCGCCGACCCACGCCGGCTGCGTGCCGCGGCGCTGGCCAATTTCGGCCCGCCGGCCTATCCCGGGGCGTTGCTCTGGTGTGCGACAAGGGCAGGCCACGGTTGTGGGCCCGCCGGCCCACGGCTGCGCCTGCGCAGCGGGCCCGGCGGCGTCAGCATCCTCAGCCTGTCGGACCCGTCGCTGCGCCGGCCCGGCACCTGATCCTCAGGCGGCCAGCGCCACCGCCGCCCGCCCGCCGGCGCGCCCCTGCCGGGTCAGCAGGAACCCCACCACCGACAGATTGGCCAGGTTGAACAGCACCCCGGCGCCGAACGCCGGCGCATAGAACCCGAAATGGTCGAACAGCGCGCCGGCGAACCAGCTGCCGAACGCCATCCCGCCCATGGCGGTGAACAGCACCAGCGGCACCCGCCACGCCGCCTCGGCCGAGGGGAACAGGTCGCGCACCGCCAGCACATAGCCCGGAATGATCCCGGCGAAGCCCAGCCCGAAGGCGGCGGAGACGGCGAACAGCCCGGCCTCGTTGGTGGTCAGCAGGAACGCGGCGATGGCCGCCGCCTGCGCCGCCGATCCGGCGGCGACGGTGGCCAGCCCGCCATGCCGGTCGGCGAACAACCCCCAGGCCTGGCGGGAGAGGAACGCCGCCGCCAGCAGCACCGACAGCATCGCCGCCCCGGTGCCGGCGCCGATCCCGAGGCCGCTGCAATAGGCCACCAGATGCGCCGAGGGGATCGCCATCGGCACGCAGCAGCAGAACCCGGCGAGGCACAGCAGCAGCTGCACCGTTCCCGGGCGCATCCCCATCACCCGCGCGCGGCGCCGCCCCGCCATCGCGGACCCGGCCGCCAGGGGCGCCGGCGGCGGGGCCAGGAACACCAGCGCCAGCGGCAGCAGCACCACCAGGGTCAGCCCGCCATACCCCGCCATCACCGCCCGCCAGCCGAACCGCGCGATCGTGCGCGCGAACAGGAACGGCCACACCACCCCGGCGATATACTGGCCGGAGGAAATCAGCGCGATCGCGGTGCCGCGCTTGCGGTCGAACCAGCGCGAGACATAGGTCACCAGCGGCGGATAGATCGCCCCGTTGCCCAGCAGCCCGATCAGCACCCCGTGGCCCAGGTAGAGCCCGGTCACTCCGCCATGCGCCGACACCACGAGCCCGGCCGCGATCATCACCGCCCCGAACGCCACGCAGGCGCGCATCCCGATGCGCTCGGCCACCCGCCCCATCACCACCCCGCCCAGCCCGGTGCCCATCCACACCAGGGCCCCGGCGAGCGCGGGCACCGAGCGGTCGGTCCCCAGGCTGGTCTGGATCGGCACCAGCCCCACCACCACGATCAGCGGCGCCCCGTAGGAGACCGACAGGATCGCCAAGGTCGCCAGCGCCGCCCGCCAGGAGGCGGCGGATTCGATCGACCCCGACAGGTCGGCGGCCATCGTCATCTCCTCCCGCAACCGTTTCAGCCGCGTGCCGGCACCGCGCCGGCGAGGCCGCCGAACAGCCCCAGCATCCGTTCCAGCCAGGGGTGGATCGGATCGACATCCTCCACCAGCACCAGCTTGCTCACCACCCGCGCCCATTGGAAGGCGCCGAACACCGCATAGTCGGCGTAGTCCGGCGCCGCCCCGCCCAGGAACGGGCCGGCCCGCAGCGCCACCCGCAGCGGCTGCAACAGGGTTCGGAACGCGGGCAGCCGGCCCTCGCGGTCGGCGGTCACGGCTTCGAGCCGCGCGCCCAGCCGCGCCTCGCGCGAGGCGCGGAAATAGGACGCCGCCGGCTCGTCCAGCAGGGTGAAGATGTCGCTCACCACCAGCCGGATCAGCGCGCCGTGCAGGGTATGATCCACCCAGGCGGCGATCAGGCGGATATGCGGCGCCGCCGCGCCCAGCAGCGGGGCCTCGGGGCAGGTGCGGTCGAGATACTCGGCAATCGCCCAGGAGTCCGCCACCACCGTATCGCCATCGACCAGCACCGGCACCTTGTCGTGGCGGGCGAAGGCGAGGCGGTCGGTCTCGGTGAAGCGCCAGGGGATGCAGGCCGCGTCCAGCCCCTTGTGCGCCAGCGCCATCCGCGCCCGCCAGCAATAGGGGGAGAACGGCCGCGCCGGATCGCGCCCGACCAGCTCGTAGAGTTGACGTGCCATGGCGCCGGCCTCAGCCGCGATGGAGGGCGACGTCGCCCAGCCGGTAGCGGGCCAGCACCGTCGGGTCCGGGTCGCGCCCCAGGCCGGGGCCATCCGGCACCGCGACATGCCCGCCGCTCGCGGTCACCGCCTCGTGATAGGGGCTGGCTTCCAGATCGATGAACAGCCGCTCGAACGGCGCGGTCGGGGCCACCGTCGCCGCCAGATGCAGCGAGGCGAGATAGCCGGCGCCGAAATAGGCGTTGTGCGAAACCAGCCGCACCCCGGCGGCGCGCGCCAGGGCGGCGATCTCCAGCACCGCCGACGGCCCGCCGATCTTGGTCACCGACGGCTGGGCGATATCCACCGCCCCGGCGGCGAAGGCATCGCGGAAGCCGAACACCCCGGCGGCGTTCTCCCCGGCCGCGATCGGCGTGCCGGCGGCGCGCACCCGGGCGAGGCCGGCATAGTCCTCGGGCGGCCAGACCGGCTCCTCGAGCCAGGTGAGCGCCGAGGGTTCCAGCGCGCGGGCCATGGCGGTCGCCTCGGCCACCGTCCACGGGCAGTTGGTGTCCACCATCAGCCGCGCCTCCGGCCCCAGTGCCGCGCGGGCGGCGGCGACGTTGGGGACGGTGATCTCGTGCAGCTTGATGTCGGCATAGCCCTGGCCGGCGGCGCGGGCGCAGGCGGCGGCCACCAGCTCCGGATCGCCGTAGCGCAGCAGGCTGGCATAGGCGCGGAGCGGCTTGGGCGGCGTCGCCCCCCACAGCCGCCACAGCGGCAGCCCGGCCGCCTTGCCGGCGATGTCCCACAGCGCGATGTCCAGCGCCGACAGCGCATAGAGATGCGGACCGTTGCGGCCGAACAGATGCAGCGTCTTTTCCAGCCGCGCCCGGAGGCCGGCGATGTCGCGCGCGTCCTGCCCCAGCGCCAGGGCGGCCAGCTGGGTGTCGATCACCGCGCGGGTGGCGGCGACGCAGGCATGACCGAAGCCCTCGCCCCAGCCCTCGATGCCGGCGTCGGTGATGACGCGCACCCAGAGCGTCTGCATGGCCTGCCAGCCGATGCCGCCGAAGCTCACCGGCTTCGCCCCCATGTCGAAGGGGATGCGGGTGAGCTGGGTTTCGATGCCGATGATCTTCATCGCCGTCACCCGTATTTCCGCCGCAGCCGCGGCAGCACGTGCTCGCCGTAGAGGGCCAGGAAGCGCGCCTGATCCGGGCCGGGCGCGTGGAACACCAGGTGGCGGAAGCCCAGCGCCACATAGGCGCCGATCTTCTCCACGTGCTCGTCGGGGTCGTCGGAGACGATCCAGCGGCTGGCGGCGCGTTCCACCGGCAGGGCGGCGGCCAGGCGCTCCATCTCCACCGGCGAATGGACGGTGAGCTTCTCGTCGGCCGACAGCGCCAGCGCCGCCCAGTGGCGTGTGTCATCCAGCGCGCGGGCACGGTCGGTATCGAAGGAGACCTTCATCTCGATCAGCCGGTCGTAGGCGGCCGCGTCGCGCCCGGAGGCGGCCAGCCCCTCGGCGACCGCCGGCAGCAGGGTCTCGGTGTAGAGTGTCGGCGCCTTGCCCGACGTGCAGATGAAACCCTCCTGCCGCCCGGCGTATTTCGCCACCAGCGCGCCGGCGCCGGCGACATAGATCGGGATCTCCTGGTCGGGCCGGTCGTAGATGGTGGCGTCGCGGGTGCGGTAGTACTGGCCCTCGAAGGTGACGTGCTCCTCCCGCCAGAGGCGGCGGATCAGGGTGACCGCCTCGCGCAGCCGGGCGAAGCGCTCCTTGAACTCGGGCCATTCCATCCCGGTCGAGGGCACCTCGTTGAGCGACTCCCCGGTGCCGATGCCCAGGATCACCCGCCCGGGGCACATCGCGCCGAGGGTGCCGAAGGCCTGCGCCACCACGGTCGGGTGGTAGCGGAAGGTGGGGGTCAGGACCGAGGTGCCCATCACGATCCGCCGTGTCCGCGCCCCGAGCGCGCCGAGCCACACCAGCGCCGAGGGGGCGTGGCCGTCGGTGTGCTTCCAGGGCTGGAAATGATCGGAGACGAAGACGGAATCGAAGCCGGCGTCCTCGGCGGCGATGGAGAACTCCAGCAGGCGCGAGGGCGCGAACTGCTCGGCGGATGCCTTGTAGCCCAGGGTGAGCGGGGATGCGGGCACGGTGGCGGTTCCTCTCAGCGGGTCATTTCCAGCAGGTCGGTCACGACCCGTTCCAGATCGCGCAGGGTGGAGCAGGGGCGGAGCATCTGGCAATGGGGGGCGTAGCGGAACATGTCGGAATCCCCGGTCCCCCAGGCGTTGCGATATTCCGGGTTGAGCCAGACCACCCGCTTGGCGCGGGTCGAGATGCGCTCGAGGATTTCCACCCGCGGATCGGTGCGGTTGCCGCGCGCGTCGCCCAGGATCAGCACGGTGGTGCGCCGGTCGATCAGGCCGATCCAGCCCTCCTCGAAATCGGCCAGCGAATTGCCGTAGTTGGAGGAGCCGAAGCCGATCCGGGTCATGATCTCGGCGATCGCCGGCTCGATCGGCTGGTGTTCCAGAATCTCCGAGACCTCGATCAGCGAGCCGGCGAAGGCGAAGCTGCGGATATCGGCCAGCACCTCGTTCAGGGCGTAGAGGAACATCAGCAGGAATTGCGACACCGCGGCCACCGACCCGGACACATCGCACAGCACCACCACCCGCGGCTTCTCGATCCGCTTCTCCTTCCAGACGGTGACGAAGGGGATGCCCGACCAGCCCATGTTACGCCGGATGGTGCGGCGGAGGTCGAGCTGCCCGCGCAGCCGCCGCCGTCGCGGGCGGGCGTAGCGGGCGGCGAGCTTGCGGGCGATCGCGCGCACCAGCACCCGCATCCGGTCGTAGTCGCGCCGGTCGAGGTTCGACAGCCGCGTCGAGCGGAGCAGCTCCTCGCGGAAGGCCTCGGTCTCCTCGCGGGCGAACAGCACCAGGCTGCGCTCGACGAAGTCGCGCACGGTGGCGCGCAGACCGGCCACCGCCTCGGTGAGAAGCTGGGCCTCGGCGTCCTCGCGCTCGCCGATCGCCGCTTCGACCGCGCGCAGCCCCATCACGTCCAGGATGCGGCGGGTATAGAGGTTGCGCTGGGTGAAGAAGCGGATGTTGGGCAGCCCGGCAGCCTCGCCGGCGGCCTCCATCGCCTGCGCGACCGCCGCCGGATCGCCGCCGAGCAGCAGCCCGGCCAGCCCCTCGCCGGAGGGATCGGCCGGTTCGTCGGCGGGCGGCGCGTCGGGGGTCTCGCGGCGGAAATAGAGGTCGAAACATTCCGCCAGCGCCTGCTTTTCCTCCACCGTCTTGGCCAGCACCAGGCCCAGCGTGTCGCGCAGGACCGCGCGGTCGGCGAAGCCCACCGCGTCCACCGCGCGCATCGCCTCGATGCTTTCGGCCGGGGAGATGCGCACGCCCGCCCCGCGCGCGGCGGCGAAGAACCGGCGCAGCGGCTCGGTCGCGTTCATCCCCGGGCGCGGGCCGTGAGCTCGCCGAGCTGGCGGCCGGCGGTCTCGATATCGACCTCGAACTTCAGCAGCACGTTCAGCGTCTCGCGCACGAATTCCGCCGACAGCGCGCCGGCGTGCAGCAGCACCAGCACCCGGGCCCAGTCGATCGTTTCGCTGACCGAGGGTGGCTTCTTGAGGTCGAGCCCGCGCAACGACTGCACGAAGCGCACCAGCTGCCCGCGCAGCGCGGCGTCGGCCTCCGGCACGCGGGAGGCGATGATGCGTTCCTCCAGCGCCGCGTCGGGGAAGCCGATATGCAGATGCAGGCAGCGCCGCTTCAGCGCGTCGCCGAGATCGCGCATGGAGTTGGAGGTGAGGATCACCACCGGCGGGACGGTGGCGGCGATGCGCCCGAGTTCGGGGATGGTCACCTGGTAGTCGGAGAGGATTTCCAGCAGGAAGGCCTCGAACTCCTGGTCCGACTTGTCCACCTCATCGACCAACAGCACCGCTCCGCCGGGTTCCTGCAAGGCGCGCAGCAGCGGGCGCGGTTCGAGGAAATCGGCCGAGAAGAACAGGTCGCCGAAGCCGTGCAGGCGGTGCAGCGCGGCGTCCAGGCTGGCGGCGTCGCCCAGCACCTCGCCGATCTTGTCGCGCAGGATCTGGGTGTAGAGCAGCTGCTTGCCGTATTTCCACTCGTAGAGGGCCTTGGCCTCGTCGAGCCCCTCGTAGCACTGCATCCGGATCAGCGGCAGCGACAGCCAGGCGGCGATGGATTTCGCCAGCTCGGTCTTGCCGACGCCGGCCGGGCCTTCCACCAGCACCGGCTTGGCCAGCCGCTCGGCCAGATAGACGGCGGTGGCGATCTGGCGGGAGGGGATGTAGCCGCAGGACGCGAGCCCCTGCTCCACGGCCTCGATCGAAGCGACGCGCGCGGACGGGCGCGGCAGGTCGGCGGAATAGGGCATCGTCTCCCCTTGTGTGCTACCAATCGGTAGGCTCTACCATCATTCACGGTCACGCCAAACCCCGGAGGACGCATGAAGCTGCGCATCACCGACCAGCAGCGCGACCTGCGCGAAGCGGTGCGCGCCCTGGCGCAGGACCGTTTCCGCGCCCGCGCGAAGCACTTCATGGACGGCACCTTCCCGTGGGAGAACATCCGCGAGCTCGCCGAACTCGGCGTGCTGGGGATGTCGGTGCCGGAGGAATATGGCGGCCTCGGGCTGTCGATCATGGACACGGTGCTGATCCTCGAGGAGATCGCCAAGGTCTGCTACCCGACGGCGATGGCGGTGCTGGGAGAGGCCGGAGTGCAGACCCGCGTCATCGCCCGCTACGCCCCGCCCGCCATCCGCGAACGCATCCTGCCGCGCGTGGTGGCCGGCGAGTGCATCCTGGCGGTCTGCATGACCGAGCCCCATGCCGGCACCGACGTGGCGAACTACCGCACCAACGCGCGCATCGTCGGCGACCGCGTGATCCTGAAAGGCACCAAGACGCTGATCAGCCGGGCGCGGGAGGCGGGGATGTTCGTGGTGTTCACCCGCGTGGACGGCAAGCCGGGGCGCGAGGGGATCGGCTGCGTGCTGGTCGAGCCGGCGACCCCGGGCTTCGCCGTCACCGGCACCTTCCACACCATGGGCGGGGAGAATCTGCACGAGATCCAGTTCGACGATTGCGACCTGCCGCTCGAGAACCTGGTGCTCCGCGAGGACGGGTTCCGCCGGCTGCTGTCGGCCTTCAACACCCAGCGCTGCCTGAACCCGGCGATCTCGCTGGGGTTGGCGGAGGGCGCGTTCGACGAGGCGGTTTCCTATGTGCGCGACCGCACCGCCTTCGGCCGGCCGATCGCCGAGCATCAGGGGGTGCGCTGGAAGCTCGCCGACATGTTCAAGGATATCGAGGCCGGGCGCGGGCTGCTGTATCGCGCCGCGCTGACCGCCGACCCGTTCCCCGACCCGTTCCTGTCCGCCACCGCCAAGGTGTTCTGCAACGAGATGTCCTTGCGCGTCACCTCGGAGGCGGTGCAGCTGCATGGCGGGTTCGGCTTCACCGACGAATACCCGGTCTCGCGGCTCTATCGCGGCGCCCGCTACGGCTCGATCGGCGGCGGCACCACCGAGACGCTGCGCGACCTGATCGGCAAGCGCATCCTGGCCGGCACCGACCGCGCCCGCGGCATCCTGGGGCTGGACACGCAT
This sequence comes from Pseudomonadota bacterium, assembly GCA_021807785.1. Lineage (GTDB taxonomy): Bacteria > Pseudomonadota > Alphaproteobacteria > Acetobacterales > Acetobacteraceae > JAJZVS01. Next base: position 11,797 of record JAKBCO010000017.1, on the reverse strand, counting down.
TGACGGCGGTGGCCCGGGATGGTCGCGATCGTGCCGGCCGGCCGGACCATGACCTTCCGGATCGGCATGGCGGGGGTCCCTCGCGCGCCAACCGACCGCGCGGGCGACGAATTCCAGGAATATCGTCGATGCGCGCAATCTGCGACATTTTGATCCACGTCAATGTCGATCTGTCCCGAGTGGTCCATTGGAGTTGCCATGCCGATCGAACTTCCGAGGAGGCACTCATCCGATGAAACCGCCAATCGTCAGCGCGCTCGCCACTGTCATGCTGATCGGTTCCCTCCAGGGCGCCGCGGCCGGTCTGCTGATCAGCGGCGGCACCGGGGGGCAATCCGCCACCTCGGAAGCCAGCAGCCCGTTCCCGCTCAATCTCACCGGCTCGGTCGGCGGGTCGCTCTATGCCCAGGATTCGGGCGTCTATTCGTTCACCTACATGGGGCTTGGCAATCCTGGTTTCATCAACACGTTCTCCGTATCCGGTTGCGGATCGACCTTCACCGGATACGCAACGCCCATCGGGACCAGCTTCTCCTGCACCTTTGCCGCCAATACTCTCATTCCTTTCGTTTTCGGCGCCAACACCGCGGGGACGCCGAAAACCGTCCGTAATGGCCAGGCCTACAGCAACGGACTCGGCTACCTGGTTGCCATGACCAACAGCACGAACACCGGCGTCAGCGCCTTCATCGGCTTGAGCGACGGCGGCTCCTCGACCGATCACGACTATCAGGATCTGGTCGTGCAGGTGAACGAGATCCCCGAGCCCGGGGCGCTCCTGCTGCTGGCGGCGGGGCTGCTGGGACTTGGCCTTGCCAGGGGCCGCGGCCTGGTCGGGGGCTGACCCCCGGCCCGACCCGCGTCGTCGATGCCGGGTGCGGTTCCCTGAGCAGGGCGCGACCAGGTCCGGACGGGGCGCGTGCGGCCGCTGCGGCGGGTGCTCGGCGTCAAGGGCGCCGCTGTGCTGCAATGCCGGTTGACAGCCGCGCCGGTGGGCGTCTATAAACCAGCATTCCGATACGGTTATTCGGCTGCGCGGAGGAACGCAATCTGACCGGCACCCATGATAACGCCGCCTGGCATTTCCTCCACCGCCACGTCGCGGAGGGGGCGGGCGCGCGCCCGGCGTTCCGCGACCCGCATCGCGCGCTGAGCTACGCCGAACTGGCCACCGCCGCCGGCCGCTTCGCCGCCGGCCTCGCCGCCGCCGGCATCGGCCGCGAACGGCGGATCGCGCTGGTGATGCTGGATACGGTGGATTTCCCCGCCGCCTTCTGGGGCGCGATCGGCGCCGGGGTGATCCCGGTCCCGGTCAACACCATGCTGACCCCGGAGCAGACGGCCTATATCCTGGCCGACAGCCGGGCCGAGGCGCTGGTGGTCTCCGCCCCGCTCCTGCCGGCCTTGCGCCCGAGGCTGCCCGGCCTGCCGGCGCTGCGCCAGGTGGTGGTGGCCGCGGTCGATGGCGCCCCGGTCGCGCCCGAGGTCCCGCCCGAGGCGCCGCATGTGATCGGCTGGGCGGCGTTCCTCGGCGCCGTGCCCGCCCCGCTGGTTCCGGCCTCGGCCGACGAGGTCGCGTTCTGGCTCTACTCCTCGGGCTCCACCGGCCAGCCGAAGGGCGCGCGGCACCTGCACGCCAGCCTGCGCGCCACCGCCGATACCTATGCCGCCCAGGTGCTGGGCATCCGCCCCGATGACATCGTCTATTCGGCGGCCAAGCTGTTCTTCGCCTACGGCCTGGGCAACGGCATGACCTTCCCGATGTCGGTCGGCGCCGAGGCGGTGCTGCTGCCCGACCGGCCGACGCCGGCCGCGGTGCTTCAGGTGATGGCGCGCTTCCGGCCCAGCATCTTCGGCGGCGTGCCCACCCTCTACGCCGCCCTGCTGGCCGAGGCGGGGCTCGGCCGCGGCGCCGGCTCGGACCGGTTGCGCGCCTGCATCTCGGCCGGGGAGGCGCTGCCCGAACCGGTCGCGCGCCGCTGGGACGAGCGGACCGGCGTGCCGATCCTGGACGGGCTCGGCTCCACCGAGATGCTGCACATCTTCCTCTCCAACGCCCCCGGCGACATCGGCCACGGCACCTCCGGCCGCGCGGTGCCCGGCTACGCCCTGCGCATCGTCGATGCCGAGGGTAACGACGTGGCGGACGGCGAGGCGGGCGAGCTCATCGTGCGCGGCCCCTCGGCCGCCGATGGCTACTGGAACCAGCGGGCGCGGTCGCTGCGGACGTTCCGCGGCGAATGGACCTGGACCGGGGATACCTATGTCCGCGACGCCGACGGGCGCTACCGCTACCTGGGCCGGGCCGACGACATGATGAAGGTGGGCGGCATCTGGGTCTCGCCGTTCGAGGTGGAGGGCGCGCTGCTCGCCCATCCCGACGTGCTGGAAGCCGCGGTCGTGGGGGTGGAGGATGCCGACGGGCTGACCAAGCCCAAGGCGTTCCTGGTGCCGCGCCGCGCGGATGTGGATGCGGAACGATTGCGCGCCGAACTCAAGACCCTGGTGCAGGATCGCATCGGGGTGTGGAAATACCCGCGCTGGATCGCGCTGACCGACAGCCTGCCGAAGACCGCCACCGGCAAGATCCAGCGCTACAAGCTGCGCGGACCATGAGGCTGCACCTGCCGTTCGGCCGGCTGGAGGCGCGCTGGTGGGGGGCGCCGGCGCCCACCGCGCTGGTGCTGCTGCATGAGGGGCTCGGCTCGGTCGGGCTCTGGCGGGATTTCCCGGAGCGGCTGTGCGCCGCCACCGGCCGGCCGGTCTTCGCGTGGTCGCGGCTGGGCTACGGGCGGTCCGATCCCGCGAAGCTGCCCCGGCCGCTCGATTACATGTCGCGGGAGGCGGCGCTGCTGCCGCAGGTCCTCGCCGCCGCCGGGATCGAAGGCGCGGTGCTGGTCGGCCATTCCGATGGCGGGTCGATCGCCGCCGCCGCCGGCGACCAGCCCGGCGTGCTGGGGCTGGTGCTGATCGCGCCGCATTTCGTGACCGAAGCCGCGGGGCTGGCGGCGATCGCGGCGACGCGCGCGGCCTATGCCGGGGGCGATCTGCGCGCCCGCCTCGCCCGCCATCACGACCATCCGGACAACGCCTTCCTGGGCTGGGCGGACGCCTGGCTGGACCCGGACTTTCCCCTCGCCTTCGATCTGCGCCCGGCGCTCGCGCGCATCGTTGCGCCGACGCTGGTGATCCAGGGAAACGACGATCCGTACGGCACGCGGCACCAGGCCGACCTCGCCGCGGCGCTGATTCCCGCCGGCGCGGTTGTCGCCTGCCCCGCCGCCGCCCATGCGCCGCATCTGGAAGCGCCGGCCGAGACGCTGGCCGCCATCACCGATTTCATCCGCACGCTGCTGCCGGAGACCCAGGATGCCGATTGACTTTCGCACCGAACCGGGGCGCTGGCGCCACTGGCGCCTGGAGGTGGCCGGCAGGGTCGCCACGCTGTCGATGGATGTCGATCCCGCCGGGGGGATCTTCCCCGACTGCGAGCTCAAGCTCAATTCCTACGATCTCGGGGTGGATATCGAGCTGGCGGACGCGGTGCAGCGGCTGCGCTTCGAGCACCCGGAGGTGGGCGCGGTGGTGCTGCGTTCGGCCAAGCCGGGCATCTTCTGCGCCGGCGCCAACATCCGGATGCTCGGCCGCGCCAGCCACGCCCACAAGGTCAATTTCTGCAAGTTCACCAACGAGACGCGACTCGCGATCGAGGAGGCGGCGGATGTCTCGGGCCAGCCCTGGCTCGCGGCGGTCGCCGCCCCCGCCGCCGGCGGCGGCTACGAGCTCGCGCTGGCCTGCGCGCATATCATGCTGATCGACGACCGCCGCGCCACCGTCGCCCTGCCCGAAGTGCCGCTGCTCGGCGTGCTGCCGGCCACCGGCGGGCTGACGCGCCTCACCGACAAGCGCCTTGTGCGGCGCGACCGCGCCGATGTCTTCTGCACCACCGAGGAGGGGGTGCGCGGGCAGCGCGCCCTCGACTGGGCGCTGGTGGACGAGCTGGTGCCGCCCTCGAAATGGGAGGACGCGGTGGCCGCCCGCGCCGCCGCCCTGGCCGCGACCTCCGACCGCCCGGCGGGGGCGCGCGGGATCGCGCTTACGCCGCTGCAACGATCGATCGCGGGCGATACGATCAGCTGGCCGCACCTGACCGTCACGCTGGATCGCCCCGGCCGGCGCGCGATCTTCCTGTTGCGCGGGCCGGAGGGCGTGCCGGGGGATGTGCCGGGGGATGTGCCGGGGGATGTGCCGGGGGATGCCCACGGGGATGCCCACGGAGAAGGCGCCGCCTTCTGGCCGCTGGCGGCGGCGCGCGCGCTCGACGATGCGATCCTGCATCTGCGCGTCAACGAGCCGGAACTCGGCCTCTGGGTGCTGCGCACCGCGGGCGATCCCGCGCTGGTGGCCGCCGCCGACGCCGCGATCGCCGCCGGCGACTGGCTGGCGCGCGAGATCCGGCTGTTCTGGCGGCGGGTGCTGAAGCGGCTCGATGTCTCCTCGCGCAGCCTGGTGGCGCTGATCGAACCGGGGAGTTGCTTCGCCGGCACGCTCGCCGAGCTCGCCTTCGCCGCCGACCGTTGCCTGATGCACGCCGGCTCGGACGGCAACGCGCCGGCGACGCTGCGGCTGGACGCGGCCAATTTCGGTGCCTGTCCCATGGGCAACGGGCTGACCCGGCTGGAGACGCGCTTCCTCGGCGCGCCGGCGGCGGTGGCGGCGGCGCGGGCCGCGATCGGGCAGACGCTGGATGCCGAGGCGGCGGAGGCGCTCGGCCTCGTCACCGAGGCGGTCGATCCGATCGATTGGGACGATGCCGTGCGCCTGCTGCTCGACGAGCGAGCCAGTTTCTCGCCCGACGCGCTTTCGGCGCTCGAGGCCAACCTGCGCTTCGCCGGGCCGGAGACGATGGAGACGCGCATCTTCGGCCGCCTGTCGGCCTGGCAGAACTGGGTGTTCCAGCGTCCCTCGGCGGTCGGCGAGGCCGGCGCGCTGCGCCGCTACGGCAGCGGCACGCGGCCCGAATTCGATCCCGCCCGGGTCTGATCAGGCGCGTGGCAGGACCCCATGCAGATGCGCGCCCAGCTCGGCATCCGGCGTTTTCATCAGGTCCTTCGGCAGCGTATTGTGCAGCTTCGCGCGCGCCGGCGCCCCCAGCGCCTCGGTCAGCGGAGCGAGGCTCTGCGGCAGCGCCACCAGCACCAACGCATCGAATCGCTCGGTGTCGATCCGCGCCGCCACCGCCTGCGCGAAGGCGAGCTCCGCCTGCTGCTTCGGATCGTGGCGCGGGGTGAAGGCATGGCGGGTGGGGCTTGCGCTCTCGAAGCTGCGGCCCTGGCGGTCGGAGACGAGGTCGGAGCTGCGCTTGCCCGCCGTCCCGGAGGTCAGCACCGCGTCCGTGGCGAAGCCGGACACCGCGCCGGGGCGCACCAGCCGCGCGCGCGCGCCATCGGCCAGGACGATCAGCAGCCGTTCCGGATGACGCATGGCAAGCCCCCTTCGGTTGCGTCGGAACGCAAGCCTAGCCCCGACCAAGGGAGGCCGGATTGACCCAGATCAACGCGCTGCCTCCGCTCCGGCGCTGCCATCCGGGGGATGCCCTACCGCTCGATCCTCGATCTGCCCGACCCGGTGCGCCGCACCCTGCCCGAGCACGCGCAGGAGATCTACCGCGCGGCCTTCAACCACGCCTGGCCGCGTGCGGCCGAGGAGGCGACCGCGCACCGCATCGCCTGGGCGGCGGTGAAGCGGCGCTACGGCAAGCTGGGCGGGGTTTGGGTCGCGCTGGACCCGGACCCCTCCTGACCCGACCCAACAGAGCGAACGGAGCCGCAGCATGACCGAGACGCAGGCGATCGACTATGACGGCCTGATCCCGAACAATGTCGGGCTCAACCGCGACCAGCGGCTGCGCCGCGCGCTCGAGACCTGGTACCCGGCCTATATCGACTGGTGGAAAACCGCCGGCCCCGCCGTCCATCAGGACAGGCCGGTCTATCTGCGCACCGCGGTCGGCGTGGACCCGGAAGGATGGGCGCGCTTCGGCTACGTGAAGATGCCGGACTATCGCTGGGGGATTCTGCTGGCCCCGGCGGTGGATGGGCGCAAGGTCGGCTTCGGCGCCCATCGCGGCGAACCGGCCTGGCAGGAGGTCCCGGGCGAGCACCGTGCCATGCTGCGCCGGCTGCTGGTGATCCAGGGCGATACCGAACCCGCCTCGGTCGAGCAGCAGCGCCATCTCGGCGCCACCGCGCCCTCGCTGTATGATCTGCGCAACCTGTTCCAGGTGAACGTGGAGGAAGGCCGCCACCTGTGGGCGATGGTCTATCTGCTGCAGAAATACTTCGGCCGCGACGGGCGCGAGGAGGCCGACGATCTGCTGCGCCGGCGCTCGGGCGATACCGACCAGCCGCGGATGCTGGGCGCCTTCAACGAGGCGACGCCCGACTGGCTGAGCTTCTTCTTCTTCACCTTCTTCACCGACCGCGACGGCAAGATGCAGCTCTCGGCGCTGGCGCAGTCGGGCTTCGACCCGCTGAGCCGCACCTGCCGCTTCATGCTGACCGAGGAAGCGCACCACATGTTCGTGGGTGATTCCGGCATCCAACGGGTGGTGCAGCGGACCTGCGCGGCGATGCGCGCCGCCGGCATCGACGATCCGACCGACGTCGATCGGGTGCGGGCGCTGGGGGTGATCGACCTGCCCACGATCCAGCGCAAGCTCAATCTGCATTTCTCGCTGACCCTCGATCTCTTCGGCGCCGAGATCTCGACCAACGCCGCCAATGCCTATACCGCCGGGCTGAAGGGCCGCTACCGCGAGGACAGGCTGGAGGACGACCACGAATTGCGCGATGCCACCTACAAGGTGCTGCGCTGGCGCGACGGCGCGGCGGTGACCGAGGCGGTGCCCGCGCTGTCGGCGCTGAACATGCGGCTGCGCGACGATTACGTCGATGAATGCGGCGGCGGCATCGCCCGCTGGAACCGCGACATCGCCGCCGCCGGCTACGCCTTCACCCTGCGCCTGCCGCATGTCGGCTTCAACCGCCGCATCGGCGAGTTCGCCGGCGCGGCCCTGGCCCCCGACGGCACCAAGGGCGATCCCGCTTCCTTCCTGCCGACGCCGGACGACGGCGCCTATATCGCCTCGCTGATGCGCCCTGAGACCGAGCCCGGGCGCTATGCCGGCTGGATCGCCCCGCCGCGCGTCGGGATCGACGGCAAGCCCGGCGATTTCGAATATGTCCGGCTGGCGGAGGCGTAGGATGGGACCGCTCGCCGGCTACCGGCTGATCGAACTCGCCGGCATCGGGCCGGGCCCGATGGCGGCGATGCTGCTGGGCGACATGGGCGCCGATATCATCCGCATCGATCGGCGCGCCCCGCACGGGCCGGAGCGGTTCGACGACCCGCGCCACGCGGTGCATTCCCGCTCCCGCCGCTCGGTGGCGGTGGATCTGCGCCGGCCGGGGGCGGCGGAGCTGGTGCTGCGGCTGGCCGAGCGCGCCGATGGGCTGATGGAGCCGTTCCGCCCCGGCGTCGCGGAGCGCCTGGGCGTGGGGCCGGAGGTCGTGCGCGCGCGCAACCCGAAGCTGGTCTATGGGCGGATGACCGGCTGGGGCCAGGACGGGCCGCTCGCCGCGGCGGTGGGGCACGATATCAACTACATCGCGCTGACCGGCGCGCTGCATGCGATTGGCCCGGCCGACCGGCCGCTGCCGCCGCTCAATCTGGTGGGCGACTATGGCGGCGGCGCGATGCTGCTCGCCTTCGGCATGGTCTGCGGACTGCTGGAGGCCGCCCGCTCCGGCCAGGGGCAGGTGGTGGACGCGGCGATGGTCGATGGCACGGCGCTGCTGTTCGGCGCCGCGTTCGGGGCGTTCCAGGCCGGCAAGTGGCAGGATGCGCGCGGGGAAAACATGGTGGACGGGGGCGCGCATTTCTACAACACCTACGAGACCTCGGACGGCAGGCACATCGCCATCGGCAGCATCGAGCCGCAATTCTACGCCACCCTGCTGCGCCTGACCGGACTCGCCCGCGAGCCGCTGCCGGATCAGCACGACCGCGCCGCCTGGCCGGGGCTGCGCGCGCGCCTCGCCGCGATCTTCCGCACCCGCACGCGCGACGAATGGTGCGCGCTGATGGAGGGCAGCGATGTCTGCTTCGCCCCGGTGCTGTCGATCGCCGAGGCGCCGTGTCACCCGCACGCGGTGGCGCGCGGGGCCTATGTGGACATCGACGGTGTGCCGCAGCCGGCGCCGGCGCCGCGGTTTTCCCGCACCCCGGGGGCGGCGCGGGTGGCGCCGAAGCGCGGGGCGGATACCGATCAGGTGCTGGCCGAGGCCGGGTTCTCCGCCGCCGAGATCGCGGCGCTGCGCGAGGACGGGGTGATCGGGGCCAGCGCGTAGGCGGCTTCCACCAGCGCGAGCGCACGGGCGAGCTCGGCCAGCCCCACCACCGGCGCCCGGCCGCCGGCGGCGCGCGCCAGCACATCGGCGACGAAGCCGGGATACATCGGCGCGTTGATGGTCGGCATCGGGATCGTCCGCCGGTGCCCGGCGAGGTCGGTGATGTCCAGCGCATCCGGGCCGCTCACGGAATAATACCGCTCGGCGTCACGGATCGAATAGCGCAGGTCGAAGACCGAATGCGGGGCCGGGAACAGGTAGCCGGTCTCGACCGCCAGCCGCGCCTCGCCGGCTTCCAGCAGGACGTTGGCGTATTCCTCCACCTCGCAGCCCGGGGTGAAGCGGGCGCGGCTGGCGCCGATCACCCGCGCGGAGGGGCAGAGGGCCAGGCAGAGATCGAGGAAATGGATGCCGAGGTTCAGCAGCGCCCCGCCGCCGGCTTCGGCCTGGCGCAGCATCCAGCCGCACTCTTCCGCGAGGTAGCGGCTGACCGGCCCGCCGATGAAGCGGAACGAGGCCATTCGCACGGGCCCCGCGATGGCGCGGTGCAGGGCGCTGTCGCGGAAGACCAGCGGGACGGCGGCGAACAGGGTGCCAGCGTCGCGGGCGAGGCCGGCGACCTCGGCCGCGGTGAGGCCGGCCGGCTTCTCCACCGCGAACGGGACCCTTGCGGCGATCAGTCGGCGCACCGAGGCGGCCATGTCGCAATGCCGCCCGAGTACGAAGACGAAGTCGGGCCTTGCAGCGGCGAGCAGGGCGGCCTCGTCGGGGAAGCCGAGGCAGGTGGCGTGGGCGGCCACGCGCGCGGTCTTGGCCGGGTCGGGGTCGGTGACGCCCACCACCGTCACCCCCGGCAGGGCGCGGCATGGGTCCAGGTAGAACGGGGTGTGCCAGTGGCCCACGCCAAGGAACGCGACGCGCAAGGTAGCTCCAGCTGATATGCGATCAAGATGGCTCTTGACGTTACAGATTTTCACCCGTCTCGTCAGGCGGCAGGGGTTCGATGTTCTCTCTGATCTCGCCTATTGGGTCCTCCGCTCGAGGCCCGAAGACGACGGTTAAGCTTGCGACGCGCACTCGTGTGACGTCCGCGATTTTGCGTCGCACCGCGGCAAGAATGGAGACTTCGCCTTCGGAGACGGACCGGATCGCCAAGTAAAGTACCACCACGGGCCACGCGAGATCTCGGATCAAACGAACAATCTGCTCGAATGCGAACTTGCATAACGGATCAGTCACGCGGCATCCCCAAGGCGGTCGTTGGTTGTCACTGAGCGGTGGCGCACTGCCCGACGATAAACCGTTACGGCCGTCAGTGCCGTTGACCCGTCAAGAACGGGTCTACAGCGGCCGTCGCAAGTCTCATTTCGCCCGCGGCTGTCCTCAACCTAGGGAAAGTCTGATTAAGTCTGATCCCGCGGAACTATCCCCTTGTTCCCACTCACGGATTTCCAAGCGGGCAGTACTTAATGAGACCTTCCCTAGCACGCCATGCGTGCCCTCCGAATGGCCGGAAGGGCCGGCCATTCGGATAGCCGGTATCAAAGCATGAATTTTACCGTTTTTGCCAGCGTATTGTCCTTGACCAAGCCAATTTCATAGCCGTCCTTCTGCTGCTGGACCACCCATTCGTAGACACGAAGCGCATCGCGTACCAGTCCTGCATAGCTGGTCGCGTTCGTTTCCGCTTTCATCGTGTCGAGACGCTGCATGGCGTCGGCCGAGAACTCAAACTGGATGCGCTTCCCAGCGCTCCCTCGCTCTCGGGTTTCGGAGACATTGTGGGACAACCGCCCCTCCATTTGAATCACCGCATCCGCGCCCCGAGTCTCCCGAGCACGGCTGCTGCATTTCGCGCCTGAGGTGGGATGACTTCGCGGCGGGTTCTACAGGGAAGAGCAAACATCAGTTCCCATACCGCACGTCCATGACAGACCAGACGGCCCCGCCGCAGCACGCTGTGAGCCGAACGCGCACGCACGAAATCCACCTCAGAAGAATAATGAACTACGGCAGCACCGCACGCGGTGCCGCGGTCACACCATTCGCCACCGGCGTTGCCAAGGCTCATTGCGCGCGACGCACGGGCCGCCGGCCGATGGCTGGACGCCCAGCCCGACGAACCGATTCACCAACTTGATCTCCACGACCTTGATCTCCCATGGTTGGCGCATAGGCCCCCCTCTAGGAGGCACCCATGCTTGTAGACGCTGAACTGCATGGCAAGTTGTCATGCACGCATATATTATGCATCTTATCCTCCTTCGGCAAGAGAAAACTCTGCATCTCCTACCTGTTTAATGTGCTCAGCAGACCTGGATGCGCTATGAGATGTGGTGTTCAGGTGGCTAACGGGGGCCTCTATCAGGGTGAAGCAGAGCCCCACCGCCCACGCAACATGAGTCGGGAATGAATCGGGAGTTAGCTTCCCGAGACTGTTCCTTACGCCAGCTTCCGTCGCTGCGACCTGATCTTGCGTGGCGGGGACGCGGCGAGCGATCTTCCGCAGGCTGCTAAGATCGCGCAGGCTACTCCTGCCTCGCCGGTGTAGGAGCATGCCATTACCCTGACTCCACGAGAGCAAGCCTAGATTGTGTACCGGCGACAGAAGCTCTCACTTGGCCATCTGAAGGCCGCTGGCGAGACCCTGTCGACATCGAAGTCGGGTTATCGACACAGAGGGTGAGCCCAAAACGAGTGGACCTGAGGGTAAGATTTTCAGCGCCCGCATTTACCAGAGACCAAGCTCTCTCGCCTCCAGCCCTGGCGCAACTCAGTCGACCGGCTGATCGTGGGAATCGTCTGACCGAACGCCTCCAACCCGCAGGCGGGGGAGTTCGACAATCGTCACAGGGAGGGCCGGCGCTGTCACCTGCCCACGCGGGGTGACTTCTACAACCAGCGGAGGCAGGTCCTTAATGGCCTCGATGCCCGCCCGACCGATCGGCTCTGATCCGCTTGGCATCGCCACTCCCAAAAAAAACCCGCGGCCACAACAGACTGGCCAGACCAACCCGCAATGTCCGCTACGTGGGGTCGGGGCGGTCGCTTGAGTAGGGGCGACATCCCCTCAAAAATCGCAATGTAGCGCCGCATCAACTGCATGGCTTCAAGGCCTCCTGCTGCCTAATTTTCTGGGGAGGGTACGAAATCCGAGCGGGCGCGGTATCCGTCCCTTCTCGATGACCACCGTCTGATTGAGAACCACGACACACGAACCCAATTGCGTGGCGTCGCCCCGGGCCCTTAGCATCCCCAGAACCCCCCAAGGAGGAACCCATGCCCAAAGGCCTGCTGCTGGTGATGATCGAGGTCGAGCCCGAGCACGAAGCCGATTTCAACCGCTGGTACAACGAGGAACACGTCCCCGAACGCCTCTCGGTCCC
>JAKBCO010000224.1 GCA_021807785.1 Pseudomonadota bacterium | reverse complement strand
CCGACGCAGGTGGCGGCGAAGCACAGCAGGAACCCGTACATCATCGCGTGGTGCAGGCGGCGCCGGCGCATCGACATCCGCTCCGAATTGTCGTTGCAGCCGCCACCGCCGCCGCCCAGATGGCGCAGGCTGCCGACGTCATGCAGCGCGGCCAGCACCGCGCGCAGGCCGAGCGGGCGGCGCGTGCCCGCGTCGGCCCAGAATCGCCGCGCCCCCATGCCCAGCGCCACCAGGGAGAATCCGAAGGTGGCGATCCCCACCACCTGCATCATCCAGAGCGGGATCACCCGGTAGAACGCCCCGGGCACGACCTTGTGCGCGCCGGTCAGCACATCCCCGGGCACCAGCCCCACCGTCAGCAGGACCAGGAGCGCGATACCGGCGGCGATCGCACCGGCCACCACCACCCCGTTGCGCGCGAACGCCCGGGCCAGCCGCGGCGGCCAAGCGTATTCGGCGTAGCTTTCCCCCCGCACCAGCGCCAGCGAGCGCGGCACGTTGATGCCCCATTCGTGCGGCGGGGCGTATTGGCAGGCGTAGTAGCAGCCGCGGCAGTTGTGGCAGAGATTGGCCAGGTAGGAGACATCGGCAGCCGAGAACTCGCGCCGGAGATTGACCGCCGGGAAGACCGCGCAGAAGCCCTCGCAATAGCGGCAGGCGTTGCAGACTTCGAGCTCGTGGCGCGCGTCGCGCACCGCCTCAGTTTCTTGCATGTCGTGCCGCCTCTTCCCCCGCGATGCGGCCGAACACGGTGCCGATCGTCATGCCGAATCCCGCCAGGTAGCCGCGGCCGAGGATGTTGCCGGCCATGATCTCGCCGGAGGCGAACAGATTGGCCGCCGGCCGCCCATCCTCCATCAGCACCCGCGCGCGTTCGTTCACCCGCACGCCGAGATAGGTGAAGGTGATGCCCGGCCGCAACGGATAGCCGGTGAACGGCGGCGTATCGATCCGCCGCGCCCAGTTGGTCTTCGGCGGGGTCAGCCCGTCGGTGTGCGATCCGTCCAGCCGGGTGTTGTCGAAGCTGCCCGGCTGCACCGCGTCGTTGTAGCGCGCGACGGTCGCCTCCAGCTTCGCCGGTTCGAGCCCCAGCTTGCCGGCGAGTTCGGCCAGCGTCGCCGCCACCACCGCCGGATAGACCGAGGGCATGAAGAGCGGCACCGATTTCGCGTCGCAGACCGAATAGGCGATCTGTCCCGGCTGCTGGGCGATCAGCCGCCCCCAGATGGCGTAGCGCTTGGGCCAGACATCCTCGCCCTCGTCATAGAAACGCTCGCCGTCGCGGTTGACCACGATGCTGAACGGCACGCTGTCGAGGCGGGTGGTGATGCCGCCGTCGAATTTCGGTGCCCGTGCGTCGAGCGCCACGGCGTGGCACTGGGTCGGGTCGCCCACCGCGGCGACTTTCTGATCGAGCAGGTTGCGCAGCAGCCGGCCGCGATTGAAGGGCGTGCCACGGATCACGAAATTGTCCACCGCGTCGCCCCAGTATTGGCGCATCCAGTCGAGATTGGCCTGGAATCCGCCGGAGGCCGCCACCACGCAGCGGGCGGTCACCTGCGCCGGAAACCCCTTATGGGTGATATCGGCGCCGGTGACCGCGCCATCCCTCAGGTGCAGCGCCACCACTTCGCTGTCATAGAGGATCTCCACCCCCAGCCGTTCCGCGGTCAGGTAGTAGGCGTTCACCAGTGCCTTGCCGCCGCCGAGGAAGAACGCATTGGTGCGCGAGAGATTGAGCGTCCCGGTGAGCGAGGGCTGGAACTGCACCCCGGCCGATTTCATGAACCCGAACACGCCGGCCGAGGCGCGGATGGTCATCCGCGCCAGCGCCTCGTCGGTGTTGCCGGCGGTGACCCGTTTCAGATCGTCCCAGTATTCTTCTTCCTCGTACGCCTCGGTCAGGACCTCGGTGGGGGCGGTGTGCATGGCGCGCAGGTTGCGGGTGTGACGGGAATTGCCGCCGCGGAAGGCACGCGGGGCATGTTCCACCAGCAGCACGGACGCCCCCAGCTGACGCGCCGTGACGGCCGCGCACAGCGCCGCGTTCCCCCCGCCGGCCACCAGCACGTCGTAGCTCTTGCTCAGGTCGGTCATGCGTGGTTTCTACGCACCACCCCCTGGCCGCGCAAGCCGGCCTCATGTTTCATGGTGCGAAATGCCTGACCCGAAACCCTGGTACGAAACCACCGTCGCGGTCTTCAAGCGCCACGAGATCCGGCTGATCCCCTTCGTGCCGGACAATGTGCTGCGCCCCTTGATCGGCGCCATCCAGGCCGATCCCTTCTTCACCAGCTTCTCCTGCACGCGGGAGGAGGAGGCGATGGGCGTCTCGGCCGGCGGCTGGATGGGCGGGATGCGGAGCATCGTGCTGATGCAAACCTCGGGCTTCGCCACCTTGCCCAACGTGATCGCCTCGCTTTCGGTGCCGTTCCAGATCCCGACGCTGATGATGGTGTCGGAACGCGGCACGCTGGGGGAATTCAATCTCGGCCAGGCGCTGGTGGCGAAGACCATGCGCCCGGTGCTGGACGCGCTGGCGCTGGAGCACCACACCATCGCCCGCGACGACGAGCTCGAATTCATCCTCGACCGCTCCATCCGCCAGGCGATTGCCACGCGGATGCCGGCCTGTCTCATCCTGTCGCCGCTGTTGACCGGCGGCAAGGTCTTCGCGGCGTAAGGGGGCCGAACCATGCCATTTGCAACCAATCGCCCGCTCGCCCGCGCCGAGGCCCGCGTGATGGCCCGCGCCGACCTGACCCGCCGCTTGGTGGCACAGCTGAAGCACGAGGAAGCGGTGATCGGCGGGATCGGCTTCGCCAATTTCGAACTCTGGGGCGCCGGCCACCGGCCGCAGAATTTCTACATGCTGGGCAGCATGGGACTCGCCATCCCGATCGCGCTGGGGGTGGCGCTGGCGCAGCCGCAGCGGCGGGTGGTGGCGCTGGAGGGCGATGGATCGTTGCTGATGGAACTCGGTACGCTTGCCACCGTCGCCGGGCTCAGGACGCCCAATCTGGTGATGGTGATCCAGGACAACGGCACCTACCAGATCACCGGCGGCCAGAAGGCGGCGTCCGAGACCGCCGACCTGATCGGCATCGCCCGCGAATCCGGGCTGACCCAGGCGGCCTGGGCGGCGGACGAGGCGGATTTCGATGCCATGGTGGCACAAGCGCTGTCGGCGCCCGGGCCGTGGGTGATCGGCGTGCGCATCGGCACCGACCGGCCGGAGGCGACCACCGAGCGCGACCCGACGCGCATCCGCGACCGGTTCATGCGCGGGATCGGCACCATCCGGTAGGCGCGTTGCCGCCCCCCTGCCCGGGCGCCCGGCGGGCCCCCGGCCGGGCGCGTCGGATCAGCGGCCGTAGGTGAACGCGGCCATCTTCGTCAGCGCGGCCTTGCTGGAGCCGGGCAGGACCACGCTGTAGTTGGCGCGCGCCGTCCAGGCATGGACCGGGTGCTTCTTGCCCATGCCCGCCAGCGCGGCCGAACTGGGCGCGCGGGTGTCCGGCGTGGTGGTCCCGGCCGCGGTGCGGTTGTTCACGCTCGGCTGGAACTTGAGCGCGCCGAACGGCACTTCGACGAGTTTGCTGTCTACGCCGAGGAACCCGCCGACCGAGAGCACCGCCATCGAGACCTTCCCCTGCGGCGTGACGAGCAGGTTCGAGACCTCGCCGATCGCCTGGCCGGAGCCGTTGTACACGGTCGCCCCGACCAGGGCGGCGGAACGCCACATGCCGTGCGTCTGATGCAGCGTGCCGGCCGGGCCTTTGGCCACCGCGGTCGTCCCGCCAGCGGACATGGGGGAAACCGCGGCAGGGGACGGCGGAGGTTGCTGTGCGGCCAATTTCGCGGGCTGGGTCTGGGCGGCGAGCGCCGGGATGGCCAGCGCGCCGGCCAGCGCGACGGCGGCGCTGAACGAGCGGAAGGTGAGCATTGCAATATCTCCTGGTTGCGAGCCCGATACGGGTTCGACATGATGGGTCCGGCCACTGTGGTCCGATGGCGGCGATGAACACGCACGAACTGCCCGGCCCGATCCACCCGCGAACGATAGTCGGCGGCGGGACCGCACAAATAGCCCCGGAAACTACTCACGCAGATTCCACATTTTGCCGCGCCATCGCGGCGGTCGGTTCCGAAATCCTCTGAAACCCAGTCTCTGACTGCCACGATGTCATGTCGGACGACGGCGCCTGACAAGGAGATACCGATATCGCCGTAACGTCATCGCAAAATGGCATGGTAATCGTCGATGCGCTGGACCATATGCCGGATTCGGCCAGGGCGTCATCCGACGCCCGGCAGGCCCACCAGGAGACGCGGAAATGAATACTGACCCCAGAGCCACACCGATGCGTGCCAGCGCAAAGCCGCCGGCCGCGGCATCGGGCGGCCTCGACGCCGACGTCTCGCGCAGCGAAACGCTCAGCCTCATCGCGGCCAGCAAGGTGAACGGCACCCATGTCTATAACCCTGCGGGCGATTCGCTCGGCTCGATCTACGACGTGATGATCAACAAGCGGAAGGGCGTGGCAGAATACGCGATCCTGTCGTTCGGCGGCTTCCTCGGCATGGGCAAGGATTACCATCCGCTGCCGTGGCATGTCCTGAAATATGACGAGCGCATGGGCGGCTATATCGTCGATCTGGACCCGGACCGGCTCAAGGGCGGGCCGGCCTTCACCACCAGCAATGTCCCGGACTGGTCCACCGGGGAGTATGGCCGTCAGGTCAATGACTATTACGGTGGCGCCTCGTCCTTCTATCCGATCTGAGCGTCCCGGCCCACGGCCGCCGGCCCGGCGACCCCAGGCGGCTTCTCCCTCGATCCGCGGCACAGGGATGCCCCCAGGGATGCCCCCAGGGAAACCCCCCAGGGAAACCCCCAAGGAAGCCCCCGTGCTGCGGACGGGGCGCCGGGCCTGAGACCGCGGCGCGGCCGGCGGCAATCGGCGCAACCTTGCCAATCCGCCGGCCCGGCGCGAGGCTCCCGGCGAACAACGGGTTCCCGCCATGTCCGGCAACAGCATCGGCCCCATGATCGCCTTCGTGCAGCCCCGCACCGTCGCCCCGCCGGGCGACGAGGCCAACCTGCCAGCGACCATCGTCCGGATCGCGCGCGCCGCCGCCGCCGGTGGCGTCTGTTTCCCAGAAAACTAGCCCGGCCCGTGGCGGATGCCCGCCCATATGGACCCGATCGCTCAGGTTGACCCCGCCGCGCCGGCCCATCCCCCGCGCGGCACCCTGGCCGCCTTCCGCACCATGCCGCTCGCCCCGCTGCTCGCCACCCTGGCGGTGCAGACCTTCGCCACCATGGCGCTGTTCTCGGTGCCCA
>JAKBCO010000223.1 GCA_021807785.1 Pseudomonadota bacterium | reverse complement strand
TTCGCCCCCGGCACCATCGAACGCCTCGGCTTCGGCTGGGAGGCGGTGCACGCCCTCAACCCGCGGCTGATCTACTGCCAGGTCAAGGGGTTCGGCGAAGGCAGCCCGCATGAATCCGGGCTCGCCTTCGACATGATCGCCCAAGCCAGCGGCGGCACCATGAGCGTGACCGGCGAGAAGGACGGCGCGCCGCTCAAGCCCGGCATCTCGCTCGGTGACACCGGGACCGGGATGCTGATGGCCGCCACCATCGCCGCCGCGCTGTTCCGCCGCCAGACCACCGGGCAGGGTTGCCGGCTGGCGGTGGCAATGCAGGATGCGATGCTGCACTACATGCGCACCAATTTCGCCACCACACGCCGGACCGGCCGCGCCGTCGGCCGCGGCGGGGCCAAGGTGCCGGGGGTGACCAACGCGCCGATGGGCCTCTACCCCTGCGCCCCCGGCGGGCCGAATGATTACGTCTATATCATGACCAGCCGCGCCAACCCCGAGCACTGGACCCGGCTTTTGACCCTGATCGGCCGGCCCGAATTGATCGGCGATGCCCGCTACGCCACCCCGGCCGACCGGCTGGCGCGGGAGGCGGAGGTGGACGCGCTGATCGCTGACTGGACCCGCCACCACACCAAGACCGAGGCGATGGCGCTGGTCTCCGGCGTCGGCGTGCCGGCCGGGGCCGTGTTCGACACGCTGGAACTCAGCAACGACCCGAGCTTCGCCCGCCGCGGCATCATCCAGAGCGTGGCGCGGCCCGACGAGGCGCCGATGAACGTTCCCACCTGGCCGGTGCGGATCGACGGGCATCCGGCACGGGTGGTGGCGGCCCCTCGGCTGGGGGCGGATACCGACGCGGTCCTGGCGTCCTGGCTCGAACTCGACCCGGCGCGGATCGCCGGGCTGCGCGCCGAGGGGGCGGTCGCATGAAATTCGGCTATTTTACCCTCAGCGACAACGCCTATCGGGACAATCCGCGCGGGCCCAACCAGTTCGTGGCCGACATCGTTGCCGAGGCGATCGCTGCCGAGGAGCTGGGCTTCAACTCGGCCTGGATCGGCGAGCACCATTTCTCCACCCTCGGCGTGCTGTCCTGCCCCGACCTCGCGCTTGCCTACATCGCCGCGCGCACGCGGCGTATCCGCCTTGCGCCGGCGGTGACGGTGCTGCCGCTGCACCACCCGATCCGGGTCGCCGAGCAATGGGCGAGCCTCGACCTGCTCTCCAGCGGGCGGGTCGATTTCGCCGCCGGGCGCGGCTACGACCGGCGCGAGTATGAGCCGCTGGGGGTGGATTTCGACACCAACCAGGCGATCTTCGAGGAAGGCATGGCGATCGTCCGCCGGCTGTGGGACGATCCCGCGCCCTATACGCACGCGGGCGCGCATTACCGGTTCCGCGACATCGCGATCACGCCGCAGCCGGTGCAGCGGCCGATCCCGGCCTATGTGGCCTCGTTCTCGCGGCCCTCGATCGAGCTCGCCGCGCGGCTCGGCTGCGGGCTGATCGTGGCCCCCTTCGCCGCGGCGATGAGCTTCGGCGGGCTCAGGCAGGTGGCGGAGCTGTATCACGAGACCTGCGCGCG
Organism: Pseudomonadota bacterium; assembly: GCA_021807785.1. Taxonomy (GTDB): domain Bacteria; phylum Pseudomonadota; class Alphaproteobacteria; order Acetobacterales; family Acetobacteraceae; genus JAJZVS01. The sequence goes on along the minus strand of JAKBCO010000223.1, from coordinate 3,768 downwards.
GCACGGCACGAAGCCCGGGCGACTGATGTGCAGCTACTTCACCCATTTTCACGATACGCCCGAGCAGGAGGCGGCGGCGCGGGCGCGGCAGATGCGCTACTACCGCGAATGCGTGATCCCCTCCTTCCCCGGCGATCCGGCGACCGCACCGCCGAGCTATCGTTATTTTATCGACATGGTCGATCGGCTGAAGCGGGCGCGGGCCGAGGATCTGACCGACAACGCGGTGCTGCTCGGGAACGCGGCACGGATCACCGACTCGCTCAAGCGGGTGGAGGCGGCCGGGTTCGATGAGGTGATCCTCTATTTCAACGTCGGGCTGAAACCGCATCCGCAGGTGCTGGAAGAGATGGCGCGGTTTTCCGAGCAGGTGGCGCCGGCGTTCGCATAGCTCAGCGGTCATCCACCGGCGGATTGTCGGCGACCGCCGGGCGGGCGGCAAAGGTCTCGTACCAATCGGCCAGCGTCGCGTGTCCGTCCCGCCAAGCCAGTTGCGGGAAGCGGAAGTCGAGATAGCCCAGCGCCACGCCGATGGCGATCTGGCCGATGCCGAAGGCGTCGGCCGCCAGCGCCGGGGCCTCGGCCTCCAGCGCCGCCACCGCTGCTTCGAGCTTGGCCCGCCAGAGCGCCATGTGCGGGGCGGACTGCCGCTCGGCCGGGCGGAAGCGTTCGGAGAGCCAGGGAAGGGCGGCATCCAGCATCCCGTCCCCCAGCGCCTGGCGGCGCAGCGCGGTGAAGCGCGCGGGGCCGTCGGCGGGGAACAGCGGAGGGCGGTCATGCAGCGTGTCCAGATATTCGCAGATCACCGGCGAATCATAGAGCGCCGTCCCGTCGGCCAGTTCCAGCGTGGGCAGCTTGCCCAACGGGTTGATCCGCATGAGCCCGAGATGCGGGGTCGTGCCGCCGACCACGGTGCGAACGGTGCGAATCCGCGGGGTGAGGCCCAGCTCGTGGGCCACGATCATCACCTTCCGCACATAGGGGGAGCGGGGCGACCAGTGCAGGGTCATGCTGGGTTGCATCGGCGTCTCCATCCGCGCAGCCTGCCAGCCTTCGGGGCCGAGGGGAATGCGCGATGGAGTGGATCGAGGTCAACGGCACCAGCCTGCGCTATGACCTCAGCGGGGAAGGGCCGGCCACGCTGGTGCTGGTCCATGAGATGGGCGGGACCCTGGAAAGCTGGGACCAGGTCCTGCCGGCGTTGCGGCCGGGACGGCGGATCCTGCGCTACGACACCCGTGGCGCCGGGCAGTCGGAGAAGATCGCCGGGGCGGTGAGTTTCGACGTGATGACCGCGGATCTGATCGCCCTGCTGGATGCGGTCGGGATCGACGGCAAGGTGGCGCTGGCCGGCTGCGCGGTGGGTGGCGGGATCGTGCTGAACACCGCCGCGCGCCACCCCGGGCGGGTGGCCGCGCTGGTGGCGATGGGGCCGGCGACCGGGGTGGCGCCGGACCGGCGCGCGGCCACGCTCGAGCGGGCGGCGGAGATCGCCCGGCTCGGCCCGCGCGGGGTGATCGAGGCGAGCTTCGCTGGCTCCTACCCGCCGGAAGTGCGCTTCGATGCCGCGCAATATCGCCGCTTCCGCGCACGCTGGCTGGCCAACGATCCGGAGAGCTATGCCGCGATCTATCGGATGCTGGTGGATGCCACGGTGACCCAGGCGCTGCCTGGCATCGCCTGCCCGGCCCTGTTGCTGGCCGGGGTGCATGACCGGCTGCGCCCGCCGGCGCTGGTGGAGCCGTTGGCGGCGACAATGCCGAACGCGCGGTTCCAGGCGCTGGAGTCGGGGCATTTCATGGCGGTGCAGACGCCGGTGCTGGTCGCCGAGGCGATCGGGACGTTCCTGGCTTCGCTGGGGCTTTAGCGCGTGGGGGCGGCGCTGCTGCGGGCGCTGGTGACCTTGGCGGTCACGGTGGGGCCGGTGGAGGTGGCGGCGATGTTCCTGGCGCTCTCGGCCGGCCGCCCGGCGGCGGCGCGGCGACGGGTGGCGGTGCGCGCGGCCGGGATCGCGTTTCTGGTGCTGGCGGCGTTCGCGCTGGGTGGGGCGCGGCTGCTGGCGGCGCTGCGGGTGGGGTTGCCGGCGTTCCGGGCCGCCGGCGGGGTGCTGCTGCTGGGGGTGGCGCGGGATCAGCTGTTCGCGCATCCCTCGGCGCTGTCCTCCATCACCGAGGGCGAGGCGGCGGAGGCGGCGGGGTTTGCCGATATCGCCGCGTTTCCGCTGGCGGTGCCGCTGATCGCGGGGCCCGGCAGCATGACGGCGATGGTGCTGCTGTCGGGTGATACGCTGGTCGGTGCCGGGGTAGCGGTGTTGGCGGCGGCGCTGGTGTTGGCGGGAACCCTGGCGGCGATGCTGGCTTCGGAGTTGTTGACGCGCGCGTTGGGACGGACCGGGACCAATGTGGTGGCCCGGGTGTCGGGGGTGCTGCTGGCGGCGCTGGCGATGCAGTTCCTGTTCGACGGGCTGCGTGGCAGCGGGGTGTTCTGAGGCGGGGTCAGGTTTCCCGCTGCCGGCGGCGCGTGGCGGCGGCGGCGAGCAGGACCACGCCGGCGCCGAGCAGGGCGGCGGAGGCGGGTTCCGGCGCCGGGTTGGCCGCGAGGGCGGTGATGGAGACGTAGCCGTTGCCGGATCGGTACCCGGAAAGGAGGGAGATGGGCGTGACGCCGGCGGCGAGGAAGGAGCCGCCGCCACCGCCGCCGTAATAATAAGCGCCGCCGCCGCCGCCGCTGTAGCCGCCACCGCCGCCGCCGGAGCGCAACCCGCCGCCGCCGCCGCCGCCGAAACCTCCGGCGCCGCCACCACTGGGCTGACTGTTATACGAAAACGCGTAGGCGCCCGCGCCGCCCGTGCCGCCCGCCGTTGCGGCACCACCGCCCGCGGCTGGCGAGAAGGGCGAGGTATAAGTCTGCGATGCCGCGCCACCCGCACCGGTCATGCCGCCGCCGCCCGCGGCCCGCACCGAGCCTGCGCCGCCTGCACCGCCGCTGCCACCCTTGCCGCCGCTGCCGTAGCCGGCCTCGCCGGCAGTGCCGGATTGTCCCGGGCCGCCGGGGGACAGGGTCGCTGACTTTCCGTAGCCCGCACCCCCGCCGCCGCCGGCCACCACCAACGGTGTGTCGGCCGGGCCGATGATGAAGCTGCCGCCGCCACCGCCGGAGGAAAAGCCCTCGCTGGTCGGGTTGCCGCCGGCGCCGCCGGTCAGGATGGTCAGCACCTCCCCGGCGGTGAGGGAGACCTTGCCTTCCACCTTGGCGCCCTTGCCGCCCCCCGCGAAACCGCCGCCTTGCGCGCCTTCGGCGAGAATGTCGTAGAGGCCAGTCGCGGTGACCGTAAAACCGGCGGAGCCGGGGGTGCTGGAGGCGAACACCGGCGCCGCCAGCGCGGTGCCGGCCGCGGTAAGCACGGCGAGGAGGGAGGTGCCGGCGAGGAGGGAGAGCTTCACGAGGTACGGCCCCCGAACGGTGGGAAATGGTTCGGATCACATACCAATGATCGCAGGCGCGGGCAAGTCCAAATATCGACAGGACGATTTTTTGAGATTCGACTATCACTGCCGAGCCGGCCGCTCGGTGGGGTCATCCACAGGATTTTGTGGTGTCCGCTCGTTTTCCCCCCAGATACCCTTCCACCCACCCGTGCTCCGGGTTAGCCTCCCGCCCATGCGCACCCCATCGCCCTGGCGCGGCGTCCGCCTGCACGCCCATCTGACCGGCCCCGATCCGGATGCTCCGGCACGGCAGGTCTTCATCCCCACCGGCTGGGCGCCG
>JAKBCO010000222.1 GCA_021807785.1 Pseudomonadota bacterium | reverse complement strand
AGGTCTTGCCGATCGGCTTGCCGGTGGCCGGATCGCCGACCGCTTCCAGGAACTCGAGATGCCCGTGCGCGTGCCCGGTCTCGCCCTCGGCGGTGGAGCGGAACACCGCGGCGACGTCGTTGTAGCCCTCCACATCCGCCTTCTGGGCGAAATACAGATAGCGGCGGTTGGCCTGGGATTCCCCGGCGAACGCGGCCTTCAGATTCTCTTCCGTCTTGCTGCCCTTGAGCGAAGCCATGACCCTCTCCCGTGTCAGGAACTGTCCTCGGCCGCGCGCGCCCTTCGGGGCACCGGCCGGCTGGCAGGGGATAATCGATCATCCCCCGCGAGTCCAATGAACCTTGCCGATCCGTTCAAGCGAGCGGATCGATCATCCGGGATCGGCGAGCAGCCCCGCCGCCGCGATCCCGGCCAGCGCCGCCGCCTCGTCATTGGCCGAGACATCGCCGGAAATCCCCACCGCGGCCAGGATCGGCCCGCCGGCGGCGGCGCGCACCAGCACGCCCCCCGGAACCGGCACCAGCAGCCCGCCCACCGCATGGGTCACCGCGGCGATGAACTGCGGCTGATCGGCGGCGCGCTTGGCCAGCGCCCGCGAGCCGATGCCGAACGAGAGCGCCCCATGCGCCTTGCCGCGCGCGATCTCCTCCCGCCGCAGGCTGGTGCCGTCCTCGGCGGCGAACGCCTTCATCACCCCCCGCGCATCCAGCACCACCACCGCCAGCGGCTGGTATTTCTGTTCGCGCGCGAAGCGCAACGCCACCGAGACGATGGTCTGGGCCTGCTCAAGCGTGATCGCGGTCATTCTTGCGTTCCTCCAGGATGGGCAGCAGATGCTCCGCGAACAATGCCGGATTCTCGGCGAACGGGAAATGGCCGATGCCCGGCATCGCCTGGAATCGCGCGCCGGGGATTTTCGCCGCCGTCGCCGCCGACATCTCCACCGTGCAGGAATAGTCGTATTCCCCGGTCAGCATGTGCAGCCGCGCCCGCGCCCCGTCGATGCGGTGGACCCGCGCGCGGGCATCCCATTCCCCGGCGTAGAAGGCGATATCGCCGGTGAACACGCCCGGCCCGCCCTGGGCGTAGTGCCAGTCGATCGCGGCCACGCATTCGGCCGGGCTCTGCGGGGCGGACAGGCCATGGATCCATTCGGGGATGAAAAATCCCTGGTTGACCTCCGGATGCGAGGGCCAGGCGGTGAAGCGGCGCGGCACCTGCTCGCAGGCCTCGCAGGCGATGATGGCCGCGAACGCGTCCGGGTGACGCAGCGCCAGTTCCAGGCAGATCTCGCCCGACATGGAGGCGCCGAGCACGATCGGCCGGCGCAACCCGGCGGCGGCGGCGAAGCCCATGATGAGGGCCACGTAGAGCTCGGTATCCAGCCGCCACGACCCGGGAACGGCGCCGCCGGGCGGCGGCGACCTGCCGTGCCAGGGCAGGTCGAAGGCCACCAGCCGATGCCCCGCGGTCAGCCGCGGATCGGCCATCAGCCGGTGGAACTGGCGCGCGTCGGCCCCGGCGGTGTGCAGGCACAGCAGATCGCGCCCTTGCCCCGCGGTCTCGTGATAGATCGCGTAGTCGATGCCGCCGGCACGCACCGGCACATAGGCCCCGATCGCGGGCGGCAGCGGGTCGGCGCCGGCCGAGGGGCGGTCCGCCGCCGCCCCGCACAGCATCCCGCGGGCCAGTTCCAGCACCCGGCGGACCAGATGGGCATGCTGACAAAAGGCGCGGTAGTCGCCCTCGATCGCGGTCCCGGGCACGCGGGCCAGCATGGCGAAGAAATTGTGGTGATGGCGCGGCGGCACCGGTTGCAGGAATTTCGCCCACGCCTCCGGGGTCGCCCGCAGGGTCACCTCCTGGGTCTCGGCCGGGCCGGCGCAGCGTCCGGCTTCGAAGCGGAAGCTGGCGCTCGCCTCACCCGACGCGACCGCGAAGGCGAAGGACCAGTCGCCCTGCCAGACCGAAAGCACCGGATCGGCGGCGCAGGCGGCCCGCCAGGCGGCGGGATCGGGGAACGGGATCATCGCGGGTCGATCTGTTCCAGCACCACCGGGTGGTATTCCTCGCCATGCCCGGCCGCCTCCGCCGCGCGCAGCCGCTGCATGGTCAGCGTGGCGCCGGGCACGGCAAGGCCGGACTCCTCGGCCAGCGCCAGCGCGTAGGAGAGATCCTTGATCGCGTATCTGGTGGAGAAGGCACGCAGCGGGAACTCCCGCGGCAGCATGGATTTCATGCCGTGGCTGCGCAGCACGAAACTGTCGCCCGACCCCTTGGCGATGGTCGGCAGCAGCGTCTCCGGCGGCACCCCGTGGCGGCGGCCGAGCGCGATCGCTTCCGCCAGCGCCTGGGTGTTCTGGAACACCAGCATGTTGTTGAGGATCTTCACCACCTGCCCGCAGCCGACCGGGCCGCAATGGGTGACGTCGGTGCCCATGGTGTCCAGGATCGGGCGGATATGCGCGAAGGTCGCATCATCCGCGCCGACCATGATCGACAATTCGCCGCGCGCGGCCGCCTCGCGCGTGCGCGCCACCGGGGCGTCGGCAAAGCCGATCCCGCGCCCGGTCAGCCGAGCGCCGATCTCCCGGGTCAGCGCGACCGGGGCGGTGGAAGTATCGACCACGCATTGACCCGGCCGCAGCCCCGGTTCCAGCGCCGCCACCACCGAAGCCACCGCCTTGCCGTCCGGCAGCGACAGCAGGATCAGCTCGGCGCCGGCGGCGATCTCGGCGGCGGCGGCGGCGGCGACGCCGGAAGCGGCCAGCCGGGCCAGCGGTTCGGCGCGCAGGTCATGGGCCAGCACCTTGCGGCCGGCGCGGCGGGCGAGATGGCCGCACATCGGCTCCCCCATCACGCCGAGGCCGATGAAGCCGATGGTGGCGATGGGGCGCAGATCCATGACGCGGGTCCTCGGCGGTGCGGGCGGGGAGTGTGCGAAGCCGGCCCGAGGCTGTCAAAGCCCATGCCCCATGTTTCGCGCGCCGCCGCCCGCCAACCCGGCGCGCAGCACCACCTCCGAATGGCCGGAAGCATCGGCCATTCGGAGGTGGCGTCACCCCGCCGCGGCGGCGAGCGCGCGCAGATCCACCGCGGGCCGCGCGCCCATCCCCGCGATCGCCGCCGCCGCCGCCGCGCTGCCCAGCCGCCCGCAGGCGGCCAGCGCCCGGCCGGCGGCAAGCCCCGCCAGGAACCCCGCCGCATAGGCATCCCCCGCCCCGGTGGTATCCACCACCGTCGCGGGGGCGGCGGGAATGGCGACGCTTTCGGCCCCGCGCAGCACCAGGCTGCCGTCCGCGCCCCGGGTCAGCGCCGCCAGCGCCACCTCGGCGCGGGCCTGCTCGGCCGCATCCTCGAACCGGTCGGTCTCGTAGAGGGCGGTGATCTCGGTCTCGTTGGCGAACAGGATGTCGATGTCGCGGGTGACCAGTTCGCGAAAGGCGGCGCGGTGCCGATCGACGCAGAAGGCGTCGGACAGCGACAGCGCGACCCGCCGCCCGGCGGCATGGGCGGCGGCGGCGGCGCGGCGGAACGCCTCCTGCGCCGCCGGCGGGTCGAACAGATAGCCTTCCAGGTAGAGGAGCTCCGCCTCCGTCACCAGCACCGGATCGACATCCGCGGCGGAGAAGGCGGTGCAGGCGCCGAGATAGGTGTTCATGGTGCGCTGCCCGTCCGGCGTGACCAGGATCAGGCAGCGCGCGGTCGGCGCGCCGCCCGCCAGCGGGTCGGAGGGGAAGGCCACCCCGGCGGCCTCGATATCGTGGCGGAACACCCCGCCCAGCTGGTCGTCGGCCACCTTGCCGAGATAGGCGACCCGCGCCCCCAGCCCCGCCGCCACCGCGCAGGTATTGGCCGCCGAGCCGCCGCTGCTCTCGATCCCCGCCGGCATCGCGGCATAGAGCGCCTCGGCGGCGGCGGCATCGATCAGCGCCATGCCGCCCTTGCGCATGTCGTGGCGGGAGAGGAACCGGTCCTCCACCCGCGCCACCACATCGACGATGGCGTTGCCGATCCCGAGCACGTCGAACCGCGCCATGGCGGCATCTCCTGTCCTGACCGGCGGCGCTTACCGGGCCGGCGGCGGCACGTCGAGGCCCACCCCGCGCAGATGCGAGAACAGCGCGGCAAGCCGGGCCCGGTCCGCCTCCGGCAGCTTCGGCGCCAGGATGGAGCGCAGATTCGCCTCGAGATGGGCGATGCTGCCGGTGCCGAACAACACCACGTCCACCCCCGGCTCGTGGCGCACGAAGCGATAGGCGGCGTCGGTCAGCGAGGCGGCGCCGGCCGGATGCAGCAGGAACCCGAGCGGCGGGTCGGCGGCGGCGACCTCGGCCGGGATCTGTCCGGCCTCGGCCAGCTCCCGCAAGGTGGCGGCCAGCTGCGCGGGGCGGGCGAAGATGCCGCGCACGGCGAACATCAGCAGCGTGCCGACGCCATGGGCGCGGCTGGCCGGGAACACCGTCTCGCGCGCGTTCTGGTGCATCATGTGGAACCCCACCATCGCGGTGTCCCACATCCCGTCGGGGATGGCGCGGGTCAGCATCCGGTGTTCGAGGTCGTTGGGGGCGGTCTCGGTGATGCCGAGATGGCCGATCTTGCCCTGCTCGCGTGCCCGCAGCAGCACCGGCCCCAGCCGGTCGCGGATCGCGACATATTGCGCCGGCGGCACCGCGTGCAGCTGGAAGATGTCGATATGATCGGTGCCCAGCGCGCGCAGCGAGGCTTCCAGGCTGTCGCGCACCGCGGCGGCGCCGAGGACGGCGCCGTTGCGCACCGCCGAGCTCTTGGTGGCCAGCACCACCCCGGCGCGCCGCCCGGCGATGGCTTTGCCGACCACGGTTTCGGTGCCGTACACCGAGGCGGTATCGATCAGGTTGACGCCGCGATCGAGGGCGGCGTGGATCAGGGCGATGGCCTGGGAGTCGGTGCCGCCGGTGGCGAGGCCGAGGCGGGAATGGCCGCCGGCGCCGAGCCCGGCCACGCCGACGCGGAGCCCGGTGCGGCCGAGGGTGACGAGGTCCATGGGGTGGGGCCTTGGCTGTTCGCGGGGAGGGTGGCGGGGTTGGACCGGCGGGGCAAGATCGGATTCACCGGTGGCCCATGCATCCCGAAACGCGGCGCCGCGATCCGCAGCCGCTTGCGTTCGGCGCGGCCCGCCGACCTCCTGCGCGAGGTGCGGAACCGATGAGCAAAGCCACCTGCAGGCTGAAGCTTCCCCTCTCGCTCAAGCGCGCCGCGGCGCGGCTGGCGCCGGAGGACGTCCTGCCGCCCGATCTCGCCCAGCACCCGGGCTGACCCCGGGACCAGGCGTCACCCATCCTGCGCCGCCAGCGCCGCCCCGTGCGCGCGCAGCACCAGCAGCCG